>CAJXZP010000055.1 GCA_913062955.1 uncultured Flavobacteriales bacterium
AACAATTTGACGCCTTCGATCCCGGTAATTTTTTCGCCCTATTCCAAATTTTCACCTATGTCGTTTGGATTATTTCTTTCACCATAATACTAGAAACTATTGGGGTCAAGATGAATGTATTACTGGCAGGATCAGCAGCCTTATTGGTCGGAGTTGGACTGGGTTTACAACAAACCTTCAATGACATTATTTCTGGTATTATTTTGTTATTTGAAGGAACCACCAAAGTTGGGGATATTTTAGAAATTGATGGAGATATCATTCAGATACAAAGCATTGGTTTACGCACATCAAAAGGAATAAATAGAGATGAAATAATTGCAATTATTCCGAACTCCCAAATTACCACGAGTAAGGTAATCAATTGGAGTCATCAATCTAAAAAAACACGTTTTCGAATAAAAATAGGCGTGGCGTATGGTACCGATTTAGATTTGACCATGCGTCTTCTGGAGGAAAGTGTAGT
This sequence comes from uncultured Flavobacteriales bacterium, assembly GCA_913062955.1. GTDB lineage: Bacteria > Bacteroidota > Bacteroidia > Flavobacteriales_G > Salibacteraceae > CAJXZP01. Next base: position 467 of record CAJXZP010000055.1, read on the forward strand.
CGCCCACCCAAAACTAGTAGAAAAAGACTTTATTGAAGCCCGTTTTATTGAGTTTGGAGCCTCCTCACTTGATCTGGAAGTATTGTTTCTAAGCGAATATTCTTTTAGGATTGAGAAAATCAAAAGTGACATCCGAAAAACCATTAATCAGAAATTTAATGAGAATAATATTACAATTCCGTTTCAACAGGTTGATTTACATATTAAATCGAATAAATTTGAAGTCGGGAAAACAAATTAATACTTCTTCAATTATGAAACCATCATTATCGCACCTCATTTTTCTAGGATTTGTCTGGATCTCCTTTTCTGGAAAATCGCAGTTCTCCGCTACCAAAAAAACGGTAGTAATTGAGGGAGTGAGTGTAATTGATCCCCGTGCAAAACCCACCACTTTTGCTCCATTATTAAAAAACCTAGAAGCGCCAACACCCGGGGGAAATTCATTAAAAAGTCATATTACATCTCAAAAAATTGCTTCAGCTAAACAATTCCCCGCAAAAAATTCCAGATCCTCTCCCATTGAATTCGGTTCTGCTCCCGATCCAGTAATAGTTAGTGAAATGAGTATGCGTAAATATATTGGTCCCATAGATAGAGAAGGAATATATAATGGAGGAACACCACTAGACAATACCATGGCCATGAGCCATGATTACCTTTTAGCTAGTGTCAACAGCTTTTTATGGGCGTATGATGTCACCGGAGATTCCAATCTTTTTGTGGATGACCGAGGGTCTACTTTCAACATAAGTTTTACCCAGTTCGGTAAAGATTATATTGTAGATGCATCTGTAGAATCTCCATTTGACCCAAAACTTTTGTACATCCCTCTACACGACAAATTTATTTTCCTATTTCTATCTGGAAGAAAACCATCTGATTCCAAAATCATTATTGGCTTTAGCTCCACCAATGATCCTCGGGATCCTTGGAATGTTTATATGCTTCCTGGGAACCCTAGAGGAGTTGACCAATGGACCGATTTCCCGATGGTTGGATACGACAAAGACAATATGTATTTGTCCATTAACCTATTAAAAGCCAACACATCTTGGCAATTAGGCTTCAAAGGAAGTATTGTTTGGCAAGTACCCTTGGATGAAGGGTTTTCTGGAGATACCAGTTTAACGACTACTATGTATGATGATATTTTGTACAATGGAACTAAAATCAGAAACTTAACGCCCGTTCAACCCGGAGATTTAGAAAGTCAAAATGCCTCAGGAATGACTTTCCTATCCAATCGAAATTTTGATATACAAAACGACTCCCTCTTCTTGGTTCACATTGATAAAGAAGAAAATCTAACGGTGAGTACTAAAACTTTACCCAAACCTTATGGTGTTCCTCCTAATGGAATTCAAGCGGATGATGATCCGAATGATTTAACGGATGGGTTACAAACCAATGATGCCCGTTTTTTAGGGGCAACTCAATACCACAATTCAGAAGGCGCTAAATACATAGAGTTTGTAGGGAACACAAAAGATTTCACTACGGGAAGAGCCGCCATTTATCATGGAATAATTCATTCTATGGGAGACCATTCTCATATGGAATCAAATATTATTGGCGTAGATAGCTTAGACTTTGGTTATCCAAATATCGAATACGTCAACAACGGTCAAGGCTGTTATGAGGGTACTTTAATCGCATTTAACCACACCAGTTTCACTACAAACGCTGGTATTTCGGCTATTCGTCATTCTAATATAACGGGTGAATCCGGGTATTCAAACATTATTCGATTAAAAGAAGGAGATGGACCTGTTCTTCGAATTAATGGTAGTTACGAACGTTGGGGAGATTATTTCGGTATCCAATCCGTTCCAGGACAACCCAATCAAGTGTATACCTCCGGATTTTATGGTACGGATCAAAAATCTGCCTCAACATGGTTTAATAAAATTTCGGTAACAGATGAACTCCAGTTTACTGCCACCACTAGTTCTGAGACGATTCCATATTTAATAACTACCACCAAAGCGACCGTAGAACCCTATTTAGGATTTGAACCGTACTCCATACTTTGGAATAATGGAGACACGGAATTAACTACCACTATCAATGCGATAAATAGTCCTCATAATTCGGTTCAAGTAACCGATGCAAAGGGATGTGTTATCACCGAAGAATTATCTCTATCATCAAGCGAGTTTATTGATGCTTCCAAACTATACCCTAATCCTGTGACCGATGAAGTGAATGTAACTTTCGAGGTTAACTCCAATACATTAGGCAGTTTTGGAATATATGATATGACCGGGAAACTTGTAGTAAACCTAGGAGATTTAGAAATTCTAAAAGGAACAAATGCCTTTTCATTTTCAACACGCCCTTTATTAAAGGGAGCCTATGTCCTACTAATAAAAGACGGTTCAGATACCAAAATCACCCAACAATCGTTTATTAAGTTATAAAACCACCATTCATTGAAAAACATATTTGTTCTTATTCTCTTCGGCTATACCCTAGGATTTTCAGCTATAGCCCAGTTGAAAGTAGATATATACCCAACCGAAGAATTCATGATTACTCAAATGTTAATGGGGGATTCATCTATTCACATTTGGAATGTAAAATTTTCAGGAACCCATTCGGCCAGAGGGGTTTTCCATGCAAGCAACACCGTTATGCCCATTTCAGAAGGACTCCTTATTTCATCAGGATCGGCCAAAAACGCCATAGGCCCAAGTAAAGGACCGGGATACTCCACTTCCAACCGATCCCAGGGCGATTTACAACTAGAAAAATTAGCTGGAATAAAGACCTATGATGCAACGAGTATTTCGTTTGAGTTTGAAGCAAAACACAACTTGATCAGATTCAACTATGTATTCGCCTCCGAGGAATACCCAGAGTATGTAGGATCGACTTTTAATGATGTATTTGCCTTCTTCTTAACAGATCTTGAATCAGGAGAAAGCAAAAACTTAGCGGTCATACCCAATACAGATCTTCCAATAACGGTAAACAACATCAACCATAAAAAACACCAAAATTTCTATCTTCCAAATCCAAAGGACCCAAAACAACAAATAGAATTTGATGGAATGACAAAACCGCTCATTGCTTATTGCGAAGTAGTTCCAGGCAAAAAGTATCAAATCCGGATTGTAGTGGCTGACGCGGGTGATGATGCCTTTGACTCTGGGGTGTTCTTAGAAGGGAAATCATTTATTAGCGAAGATAAAGCCACCTTTTTTAAAGAAAACACCGCGTATTTTGAAGCCTTCAACGATGCATCAAAAGACCTTTCGGCCCTAAACCCTTCACGGGTTTCTGAAGAGGTTAAAAGCAATTTGGCCACCCCTATTTCCAAGGTTATGGAAACAGAAAGCAAACCAACAACTGTTAAGACTCTAAAACACCACCACGATTCCATTATCCTTTATTTCGATTTTGACAAAACAGATCCTATAGCCGGTGAGTTTGGGAGGGCTAAACAAAAACTAGAATTGTTAAACCTAGATAATTCTCACATACAGATAGTTGGGCACACCGATGAAATAGGAAGCGATACTTACAACCTTACCCTTTCTTTAAATAGAGCGTTACTCGTTCAAAAGTGGTTTATTCGTAGTTTTAAAAATAACATACCCCATGTTTCTGGCGTTTCATTTCACCAACTTGCTCAAAACCAAAACAATCAAAAATCCAGAGCTCAAAATAGACGTGTAGTTATTGTTGTGTCTCAATAAATAAGACTATTAGAGTCCCTATATACCTTGCTTTATTACCAACAATTCTCTATTTTCGGAAAGTACTTAAAACAACCAATAGCCATGAATACAAAACATAAACTAGCTGTAAGCGTAGATTTCAAGGAAACTTCACGCCACTCATTCTCAGAATCACTATATTTAGCTAAAAGGGCCAATTTGGAAGTGGTAATTATTCATATCAATATTGATCCAACCAAAACGGAAGCCGATTTTGATAAAATCATTCAAGAAATGATTGATCATCAAGGGGAAGCAGCCGTTGGTGTGGATATTAGCTATAGAATCATTCCTGGTGAAAAGGGAGAAGTAGTGGAAAGATTGGCCAGAACAATTGATCAAATCGACCCCTTATATGTGGTGGTAGGCTATGAAATTAAACATGGTATGGAACGATTTATCGGACCAAGTATTCGAAAAATAATCTACGAAACAAAATACCCAGTTATAGCATTGAAGAATATGGAAACCTTAAAGGAGTTAACTACTTTATTCTTCCCATTAACATTGGATCAGTTTTCTAGACAAAAAACAAATATTTCCATAAAGTTTTGTTCCGATATGGGACTGAAATTTCAGTTAATCCCACTTCGTATTAACAATACCAAAAAGGACAACATTCACCAAGAAATAATCACCAACAATCTAGTCAAAAAACTGCAAGAGAAACAAGCAAAATATGAAGTTGAATGGGAAGAAGGAACAGATGAAGTAGCCGTTTTATTGGGTAAAACTAATGAAGACAACACAGGTATTGTATCCGTTGTATTTGAAAGCTCCCCAGATTTTTTAGATAATTTCAGAACGACTCGGGAGGAGCGATTACTTCAAAATACAGAAGACCCCTTGCTGATTGTTAAATCACATCACAGTCCATTTATGTACTAAAATAGTATCTCATTAATTTTATGGTATTTTTTTTTCGTATCACTTCTTAATAGGTATTTTCGCACCTGTAAAATTTAATAATTATGGACGTTTGTAAACGAATTGTTGTACCCGTTAGCTTTAATAAAGCTTCCGTTCACGCTATTGGTGAAGCACTGATTTTAGCGAATAAAAATGGTGCTGAAGTCGTTTTTATTCATATAAATACGGATGACACTAAAACAGAGAGACATTTTGACGAATCTTTTAGAGAAATCCTTATTGGGTACGGGAAAATTGCACATAACATTGACATCAGTTGGAGAATTATTCCTGGAAAAAAAGGAAGTATTGTATCTCAAATTGCCAAAACTGTGGATCAATTAGAGCCTCTGTTTTTAGTGGTTGGTTACGATGTGAAAACAAAATTTGCATTAGGTCCAAACATTAAAGACATTGTTTACAAAACCAATTATCCGGTAATTGCCTTAAAAAGTGGCGAAATTGTTAGAGATATTACCACTATTTTATTCCCGCTTACCTTGGAAGCAAATTCAAGACAGAAAACCAATATTTCTATCAAGCTAGCCAAAGATCTCGGTTTAAAAATTGTTCTTTTTCCCATGCGTTTGGATAATACCACCAGAGACGATAAAGAGGAACACATTATTGTGAACCAATTGACCCATAAGTTCAAAGAACATAAAGTGGAACACAGTGTAGAATGGGCGGATGGTAAAGATGCAATTGATTTGATTCTAGACCGTACCAATTACAATAAAACAGAAATGATTGGGGTGGTATTTGAAAGCTCGCCAGACTTCTTGGATAACTTTAGAACCACCAGAGAGGAAAAGGTTTTGCAACTAAACACGAATCCCTTACTTATTGTAAAGTCACATCATAGTCCATACATGTACTAAAAAATTTATGACATTCTAAAAGACCGAATTGAGAATCTCAATTCGGTCTTTTTTTATTAAAAACAATCCCTACCGCTAATCATAAAACCTGTTTTTCTTTACTACCGATAATGTATATTGCGCACCAATAAATTTGTATTAGAAAATGAAACGATCAAGCGCAATCCAAACCACTTTAATCCTCTTTTTTATAGGTACCTTCATGGGTACAATTAACGCCCAAAACGGAGAGATTTCGATGTCCGATTTATATGGCAAGAGAACCTTCTCGGCCGAACGTGTATGGGGTTTAAGATCCATGGGGAATGGTCAATTTTACACCACTATTAAACGGACCAAAAACGGACAACAAATTATTAAGTATAGCTATGCGAGTGGTGATTCTGTTGGATTGTTCTTTAAAACATCTGAGGTAGAAGAAATTAAACAATTTACGGAATACCAATTTTCGGCCGATGAATCAAAAATTTTATTAACGACTGATGTAGAAGCCATTTACCGTCATTCCACCCGCGAAAATGTTTGGATTTATGATATTCCTACAAAAAGTGTAAAGAACATATCTGAAAATGGAAAGCAACGATACACCACTTTTTCTCCGGATGGAAAAAAAGTAGCCTTTGTTCGAAACAATAACCTGTACATGTATGATTTGGAATCCGGAAAGGAAACTGAAATAACTTCAGATGGTGCATTTAATAAAATTATTAATGGAGCTACAGATTGGGTCTATGAAGAGGAATTTGCATTTGATAAAGCTTTTCAATGGTCTCCTGACAACAAGAAAATTGCCTATTACAAATTTGATGAATCGGCTGTAAAGGAGTTTAACTTAATTATGTACCAAAACGACCTATACCCAACAGATTATCGTTTTAAGTACCCGAAAGCTGGAGAGGACAATTCAAAGGTTGAAATTTACATGTATAACTTGGAACAAAACACCCGTGTTAAAGCCAATTTTCCGGAAACAGAATATGTACCTCGAATAAAATGGGTCAATGCTAACTCACTTGCGATTCAAACCTTAAACCGTTTACAAAACGATCTACAAATTCATTTTGTGAATGCATCTGCAAACACTTCCAAAATGGTTTACCAGGAAAAATCCAAAACTTATGTGGAAGTGGTAGATAGCTGGGTTTTCATGAACCGTACGAAAACAATGATCATTACAAGTGAAAAAGACGGCTATAATCATTTATATAGCATTCCTTATTCTGGAGAAGCACCCAAACAACTAACTTCTGGAAGTTGGGATATTACCGAATTTTACGGAGTAACTACAAGTGGGAAATCGCTTTTCTTTCAATCGGCAGAGGTATCCCCTACCCAACGTCATATTTACCAATTAAATATGAAATCACTTAAAGCGGCAAAATTGAGTACCAATAAAGGATGGAATAATGCAGCATTCGCTTCGGGAATGAACTATTATATCAATACCCATTCAGATGCAAATTCCCCTTATTACATTTCAATCCATAAAAATTCCGGTAATGAATTAAAAATGTTGGTGGACAATTCAAAATTGAAATCAACCTTAAAGGATTTTGCTATTTCTGATAAAAAATTTATTGAGATTCCTACATCACACGGTCAAAACTTAAATGGTTGGATGATCACCCCAAAAGATTTTGATAAATCAAAAAAGTACCCGGTGTTAATTACTATTTATGGTGGTCCCGGTTCCCAAACGGTAAAGGATGCGTGGGATGGAAATATGATGTGGCATCATCTGTTGGCCCAAAAGGGGTATATCGTTATGTCGGTTGATAATAGAGGTACTGGAGCTAGAGGTGCTGAATTTAAAAAATGTACGTATGAGCAATTAGGGAAATTAGAGGTAGAAGATTACATAGAAACCGCCAAACACCTAAGTGAGATGCCATTTGTGGATGGTGGTAGAATTGGCATTTGGGGATGGAGTTATGGAGGTTATATGTCTACTCTAGCCATTTCTAAAGGAGCCCAATATTTCAAAGCAGCCATCGCTGTAGCTCCCGTTACAACATGGAGATACTACGATAATATTTATACCGAACGATATATGGGCAAACCCCAAGACAATGCAGAAGGGTATGATAATAATTCTCCCATTAATTTTGTAGAAAAAATTACGGGCAATTACTTACTCGTTCATGGTACGGCTGATGACAATGTTCACTTTCAAAATACAGCTGAGTTGGTTAGCGCTTTAGTCAAAGCAGATATCCAATATGACTTTTACCTGTATACCGATAAAAACCATGGTATTTATGGTGGAAATACCCGTAAACACCTTTTTACTAAATTCACAAATTTTTTACTCGAAAAACTATAATCATCTTCTGCTCAATAAGTGGACAGAATTGATATATTTGGAAATCTTAATTTAAAATAGAATAAAAAATGGCAGATTTGGAAAACAACGATGAACTTCCTGTAGAACACCCAAGGACCAAACACCCAAAAGGTTTGTATACCCTCTTCGCTACAGAAATGTGGGAAAGATTTAGCTACTACGGTATGCGGGCTTTATTAACACTTTACCTAACAGCAGAGTTAGTAAATGGTGGTTTTGGATTATCCAGATCTGAATCTTTAGAACTTTATGCCATCTTTACCGGATTGGTGTATTTAACTCCAATTCTTGGAGGTTGGGTAGCCGATAATTTATTTGGTCAACGAAAAACCATTTATATCGGGGGTATTGTAATGGCCATTGGTCAATTGTTACTTGCCGCAAGTGCATTCTTAGTGAATGACTTGGATCCAGTAACTCGTAATTTCTTATTCAACTTTGGATTAGGGGTGTTAATTATCGGTAATGGATTCTTTAAACCGAACATCTCTACTATTGTAGGAGATTTTTACGATGATAACGATCCGATGAAAGATGCCGCATTTAACATCTTTTACTTAGGGATTAATCTAGGAGCAATTCTTGGAACTTTCGTTGCCGGAGGTTTAGGTGAAAGCGTAGGCTGGGGATATGGGTTCTTAGCTGCGGGTATTGGTATGATCATCAGTGTTATTTGGTTAAACTACCAGGAAGAAACCTTGTTAAACAATGGACTTCCACCCAAGTCGGATAAGACAAAAACTCGTATTGAATCCAAAGATTGGAGAGATATATTCATAACCTCTGCAGGCTTAATTGTAGGTACGCTAGCGGTTATCGCTATCTGGAGAGAGTTACCGGATTTGGCAACAACCATTATTACGTATATAATTTTCGCTACTATCATCCTAGGTCTATCTTATGTTATCTATAAAGGTACCGAAGGACCTAGCCAATGGAGTAGAATGGGGGTAATTGTAGTACTCGCTATTTTCAACATTGTTTTCTGGGCCGGCTTTGAACAAGCAGGTGGTACATTCAACTTATTCGCCAAGGAAAACACGAACAGAATGATTGGTGATTGGGAAATGCCCGCTACTTGGTTCCAAAATGTAAATTCTTTGGTCATCCTTATTGGTGCTCCTCTATTCTCCATCATGTGGTTGAAATTAGACAAAATGAAATTCAACCCAAGAACCCCATTAAAATTTGCGATTGGTCTTTTCTTTGGTGCAGCTGCATTTTGGGTGATGTCTCAAGCAAAAGGGATTGCCGATACAGGGGTGTTAGTTTCCCCAATGTGGTTAGTAGTCGTTTATACCTTATTAACTTTAGGAGAGTTAATGTTGTCTCCAATTGGACTGTCAATGATTACAAAATTGGCTCCCACCAAATTAGTTTCCGTAGTGATGGGATTATGGATGGCCAGTTTTGCTGCAGGTAACTATGTGGCAGGAATGCTTGAAAGTGTTTTAGAAAAATATGATTTTGAATTGTACCCATTCATAACTGCATTAATGTTAGGTTCAGGTATTCTTCTATTACTAATATCACCACTATTAAACAAAGCAATGAAAGGAATTCATTAAATTCCTTCCTAATATACTGTTAAACAAAAAAGACGAAGCCCTTTAGCTTCGTCTTTTTTAATTTATAAACATTAAATTTGATTTAAATTTTTCAAAATGAAACTACTCAAACAACTTACAGTAATAGCCATGCTAACTTTTACAAGTACCATAGCATTTGCACAACCCATGAAAACCGGTATTGCAACCCCATATTCGGCATCCATTCCGGGTTGGTTAACAAGTATTGAAGAAGCCAATGCCCTTTCGGCAAAAACGGGTCGTCCTATAATGGCAAATTTCACAGGAAGTGACTGGTGTGGTTGGTGCAAAAGACTAAGAAGAGAAGTTTTTGATACTCCAGAGTTTCAAAAATGGGCGGCTGAAAATGTAGTGCTCTTAGAATTGGATTACCCACGCTCCTTTCAGTTACCGGATAATATTCGGGAACAAAACCAACAATTACAACAAGTTTTTAGTGTTCGAGGCTATCCTACCATTTGGTTTTTTACAGTATCAAATAATGACCAAGGTCAAGCTAGTATTAACCCTTTGGGGAAAACAGGATATGTAGCCGGAGGTCCAACTGCCTTTATCAATGTCGCTAAGCAACATATGACCGCTAAAGATTAAATATGCGTCTCGGATTTCTATTTTTAATATTCATCAGTCTATGCCTATCCGTTAGCTCCTTAGCTCAGGACAAAATTCATTGGATTACGATGAATCAACTGGAGGTAGCCATGGCTAAAGAGCCTAAAAAGGTATTAATTGATGTATATACTAATTGGTGTGGCCCATGTAAAATGATGATGAGTCAAACATTTTCCAATTCTGAAATCATTACGTATGTCAATGATAATTTTTATGCCGTTAAGTTCAATGCCGAAGGGAATGAAGCATTTACCTTTTTAGGCGTTAATTACGTGAACAAATCTTTCAATCCTGCAAATGCCAATAGACGAAATGGCACCCACGATTTCACCCAGGCTATTGCTCCAGTGAATGGCCGAATTGCCTATCCGACCCTTGTTTATTTGGATGAAAATTCACAAATTATTTCGCCTGTACAAGGCTTCTGGAAAAGCCGAGAGTACCTTCCATTAATTCATTTTATTGGAGAGGAGGTCTACAAGTCCTCTAGCAGCTTTGATAGCTACAAATCAAATTATTACAAATAGAAAAAGGAGGCCTTTGGCCTCCTTTTTCGTCATTAAATATCTTTTTCTATTGGTACACTTCCTCCAACTTTATTTCAAAAATCAAAACGGAATGGGCAGGAATTGAACCTGTAGCTTGATTTCCATAGCCTAAATGGGATGGAATCAATAAAATACCTTCCCCACCTTCTTTAAAAAATGGAACCCCCTCTTGCCATCCACTTATGACACTAGATAGATTTAGTCGAATTCCAGCCGTTGATTCATCAAAAACGGAACCATCGGATAAATAACCTTTGTATTTAATTTTCACATCTGAATATTGACCTGGTCTTTTACCTGTACCCAGTTTTTCGATCACATAATACAACCCACTGGAAGTAGAATCTGCATCTAAACTATTTGCCGTAATGTAATCTTGAATAATCTTTTTATCTACAGCTATATAATCAATAGGCTCCTCTTCTTTTTTACAGGACCCTAAAAAAATAAGTCCCAAAATAAATACACAGAATATAGATGTTAATGTTTTCATACTGAATTTAATTGAATGCACGAAAATACTTAATTATACGAAAGGACTCAAAAAAAAGAAGGATGGTAAGCGGTGAAAACAGGTAAAAAAAAAGAGAAACCGGAGTTTCTCTTTTTTTGTAGCGAGAGGCAGAATTGAACTGCCGACCTCAGGGTTATGAATCCTGCGCTCTAACCGTCTGAGCTACCTCGCCATTTTCGGCTGCAAATATATTATAATAATCTGAATAAAAACCAACCTTTTTTAAATTATTTTTCAAACCAAATGAACCCAATGTTTTACCTTTGAAACTCATGAAAAACATCCTCAATTCTCACCGAATTTATTTTGGTATTTATGCCATTTTCTTCATTTTAGCATCCATTATTTTGCTTCTTAGTGATAAACAAAGCATCCACCTTTTCTTTAATGGGTATACGACCCCTTTACTCAATGGGTTCTATTACTATATGACTCATGTAGGGGATGGTTTAACGCTTTTAGCGGTTGGACTCCTCCTTTTATGTATAAGCTATCGTTGGACTTTGCAAATCGCATTATCTGGAATTTTGTCGGGTTTAATTGCGCAACTATTAAAAAAAGTTGTTTTTGGTCCAACTCCTCGGCCCTCGGCCTACTTTGAAAAGTTAGGTATCCAATTAACCTACATAGAGGGAGTGGAACTGCATGCGGCCTATAGTTTTCCATCTGGACATACCACGGCTGTTTTTGCATTGATGACTTCCTTAATGTTAATGTTTAATAAAAAAAAGATGGAGTTGCCTTTATTTATTTTAGCTCTCTTAACCGGTTTTTCACGTATTTATCTTTCTCAACACTTTCTAGCAGACGTTCTAGCGGGGTCATTTATTGGAGTATCTGTATCTGTTTTAGTTTATTACGGATTAAACCATGGCTCTATAGCTAAACACCCCAAATTAGACCAATCGTTGATTACTTTACTGAAAAAGTAAATATTCCTACTTTTCATTTATTGTACATTTACTATATTGTGCAACACTAACAAAGACTAAACGATTTCAAAAATAATGGCGTCAAAAGAAAAATTTACGAGAGAGTACTATATGCGATCATCACCGAATGTTCTGTTTAACTACATCAGTGCACCAAGTGCCTTGGCTGAATGGTTTGCGGAAAACGTGGTAAACAAGAACGATTACTATACTTTTACCTGGGAAGGAGCTGATGAAGTGGCCAAATTAGTTTCAAAAAAGAAGGCTGAATCTATCCGATTTCAATGGCTTGCAGATGAAGGAACGGATTACTACTGGGAAATGTCCATTAAAATTGACTCACTAACAAAAGATGTTGCTTTAATGGTTACCGATTTTTCTGAAGCTGATGAAACCGATGAATCTATTCAATTATGGGACAGCCAAATTGAAGATTTAAAACACGTCATTGGTTCGTAAGTAAATACTTATAACAATTTTTAAAGATATCTCATCTGTTCTCTTGGAATGATGGGATATCTTTGTTTTCACTAATATCGTTTCCGTTGAAAAAACTCGACATCTTTGTAATCAAAACGTATCTAGGTCCATTTATCATGACCTTTTTTATTACGTTATTCATATTTGAAATGCAATTCCTTTGGAATTACCTAGAAGATATGGTAGGCAAGGGAATTGAAGGAATAGTTCTGGTAGAACTATTCTCATTTGCATCCGCCAACTTGGTCACTATGGCTTTGCCTTTAGCTATTCTTCTGAGTTCTATCATGACTTTTGGGAACCTAGGTGAAAACTATGAATTGGTGGCTATGAAATCCTCTGGAATCTCTTTAGGGAGAATTATGATGCCTCTCATTGTTTTTAATCTGCTTATTAGTGGACTCGCATTTTATCATTCCAATTGGGTGATGCCCGTTGCCAATTTAAAGTTCAAAACCTTGTTGTACGATGTGATGCATCAACGTCCAGCATTAGAGTTTAAACCTGGAGTATTTTATACGGGTATTGATGGGTTTGTTATCCGTATCAAAGAAAAAGATGGGGATGGCCAAAACATGAAAAACATCCAAATTTACGATCATACCATGCACAATGGGAATCGTGAAATTACGTTGGCCAAAAGTGGTAAAATGGCGATGGCAGCAGACGGTAGATTTCTTGTTTTCGACTTATTTAACGTCAAACGATATAAAGAAAATGTCGGTAAAAACCATCCATTTGATTATTCCGAAATGGATCAACATACGGTACGTTTTGATTTATCCTCCTTTCAATTTAATCGAACCGATGATGACCTTTTTAAAGATCATTACGAGATGTTGAATTTAGATCAACTCCAAGCATCTATGGATACCCTTACGGGGAAACTAGAAGGGAGATTAGTGGATTACCGAAAAGCTATGAATAACCGTCTACAAATTTATGCGGACACCAATTTCACAAAAACGAATCTATTACCTGACTCTATCATTTCGAAAGGAATATTTGATGACTTAAACCCAAAGGAACAATTAGGACTATACTCTACTGCAATCAACATTGCTCGTTCATCAAAAACCTATTCCCAAAGCATTAAGGATGAAAAAGAAATGCGCCAAAAACGGATTTATTTACATGAAATTGAATGGCACAAAAAATTTACTTTGTCCTTTGCATGTATTGTCCTTTTCTTTATTGGAGCTCCCTTAGGGGCAATTATCAGAAAAGGCGGATTAGGAATGCCGGTGGTATTCTCCATTTTAATATTCATCATTTATCATATTATTTCCATTACCGGCTTAAAACTAGTGAAACAAGGAGAAATGACTGCAGTTTACGGGATGTGGATGGCCACAGCTACCCTACTTCCATTGGGTGCGTTTCTAACCTATAAAGCGACTACGGACTCTGTTTTACTAGATTCTGCTTTTTATAATTACTTAACCAAGAAAATAGGTGCTCCCTTCATATTTATATACAAAAAAATCAAGAAAAAGAAAGGGTAATGAACGTTTTACAAATCTGTCATAAGTTTCCTTTTCCTCCTAACGATGGGGGAACTTTAGCTACCTATCAATTGTCAAAAGCAATGATAGAAATGGGATGGAAGGTCAAAATTCTTAGTTTGGCCACCCGAAAACATCCGCATTCGGAAATGCCGTTGGATCCCATTTTTAATACCACCGAACCGGAAAGTGTCACCATAGATACTAATCCTCAATTAAGTGGATTAATAAAAAACTTTTGGTCAAATACCAACTACATTGTAAGTCGATTTGATTCGAAGGAATTTTCCGACTTAATCGTAACTACGCTGTCCAATAACAAGTACGACCTGGTAGTATTTGAAGGAACATTTACAGCCTCGTACATAGATTTAGTTAGAAAAAAATGCGCTGGGGTTTTACTTATGCGAACTCATAATGTTGAGTTTCAATTATGGGAAGAACGTCTATATTCTGAAGATAATTTCTTCAAAAGAAACTTATTAAAAGCTCCCGTAAAACAGTTACGAGAATTTGAATTAACCGAACTCAAGAAATTTGATGTTGTTGCTGCCATTAGCATGACGGATAAAGCCTTTTTTAATTCCTATATCGGACTTCATAAAACCATATATATTCCGTTTGGTATTTCTTTACCCGATGAAACGGTAGTGGATGACGATGCTGAAAATAAAATTATTTTTCTTGGAGCTTTGGATTGGGAGCCAAATATCCATGGGTTAAAATGGTTCTTAGAAGAAGTATGGCCTTTGATTCGGGAACGAAACAATCGATTAGAATTCCATATTGGGGGAAGAAATGCTTCGCCTGACTTTGCGGACCATTTACCCGAAGGCGTTATTTTCAAGGGAGAAATAGAAGATGCCCACAGCTTTATTTTATCGGGAAAATTGATGGCTGTTCCGTTGTTTGAAGCCAGTGGTATTCGAATCAAAATCATTGAAGGTTTAGCGTTAGGTCAAGTCGTATGTACAACCACTAAAGGTGCACAAGGAATTCCTGCCCAAACCGGAAAGGATATTATTATTGCCGATACACCCAAACAAATGGCTCGGGTAATTGTAGAAACCATGCGTTCAAAAGATCAGTCAGAATCCATAGCCAAACATGCCCGAATTCTTGCGGAAAGTGAATTTGACATCTCCAATACACAAAAAGCACTATTGCAGATGATAAATACTTTTCAAAAATGAAAGTATTCGTCCTCTTATCACGAATTCCTTGGCCGCTTGAAAAAGGGGATAAACTAAGGGCGTATCATCATTTAAAAGTAATTTCGACACAACATGAGGTGGTCTTAGTCTGTTTAACGGATTCAGAAGTCCATCCAAAAGCAGTAGAGAACCTATCTCCTTTTTGTATTGAGATTCATTTCATTAAACTTAGCAAAATAGGAATCCTATGGAATTTAGCCACTTCAATTTTCAACGATAAACCTTTCCAAGTCAATTATTTTTACCAAAAATCTGCACAAAAGAAAGTAAACCAACTTATTGATAAACATATGCCTCGTCATTTGTTTATACAGTTAATAAGAACCGCTGAGTATGTGAAAAAGTATCATATCCTAACTTCTACCTTTGATTATATGGATGCATTTTCTATGGGAGCCCAAAGACGGATTGAAAAAGCCATTCCAGGAGTGAAGACGCTACTCATAATGGAGGCTAATCGTTTAAAGAAATACGAAAATTATGTATTCAACCACTTTACAAATAAAACCATCATTTCTAAAAACGACCGAGACTTAATTAAACATCCAGATCATAATGAAATTCAAATTTTACCAAATGGGGTAGATTTTGAAACTTTCATATCGAATCCCGATACGGTGAAAAAGTATGAATTAGCCTTTACAGGGAATATGAGCTATCCTCCAAATGTGAAAGCTGCCCATTATTTAGCGAGGGAGGTAATGCCTCTATTAATCCAGAAAAATCCGAATATTAAACTAGTCATCGCAGGTGCAGATCCACATACATCAATAAAAAGATTAGCCTCCAAAAACATTGAGGTAACGGGATGGTTAGACCAAATTACAGATGCCTATAATGAATCCAAAATTTTTATTGCCCCCATGGAAATTGGTACGGGAATGCAAAACAAGATACTGGAAGCCATGGCCATGCAAATTCCATGCATTACTACAAAATTAGCGGGTGATGCTATTGGTGGGATACATAATGAAAATATATTAATTGCAAATTCACCCGAGGAATTTGCCCAATACACGATGGAACTACTTGCTTCGAAGAGCAATTATTCTCGTTTAAGCCAAAACGCCTATTCGTGGGTAAATACCCATTACAATTGGAATACAAATGGGCTTCCTTTACTGGAACTTATTTCTTCTTAAAATCCGTTGAATAAAAAAACATTCAAATTTGACAACCCCGAGCTACTTTTCTACGTCTATAAGAAAAAGTACGAGAAGATTTCTTTTAGTTTTATTCCTTGCTCAGAAAAACTGGAGATTTTCTCGTTTCTTTTTTCCTTAAAATACCGAAAATTGGTATTCCTCATTTCTCTTTAACGGCACTTCTTCATTCAGCATTTCTGCCACCATACCCCTTAAAAACGCTTCATATTCTACTAACTCCTCTTTACCTAATAGGGCTTGTTTATTCACTTTCGCTTCCAAAAGGTTTAACTGGGTATCTCTAAGCGTATAAATTCCTGAAATCACTTGTTTAGCTCCTAATTGTTGCTGAACTAACCAAGCATACATCATTAACTGTACAAACTTTGGCTTGTATTTTTCAGGTGTTAAATCCTCCCAGTTGGTTATGGATAGATCGGATGACTTAACTGCTCCCGACTTATAATCAATGACATAATAGGTCCCTGATCGTTGCTCTACTCTATCTGCCTTTCCTCCAAATTTTATAGAAAGATCCCCAATTTTCAATTCCCCCTTTAAATTAAGTTCGTTGGCCAGTAAGGTAATTGGAAATTCACTCTTTTCAATAAACTCGATATCCAACTTAATAAAACGTTTCACATACTGTTCTACCGAATAATAGGATAGAAAATGCTTTCCTTGGCTATGATTAGGAATCACCTCTGTAAACTCTTCTTGAATAATATCATTCACCCACTTCAAAGCGTCTTTCAACTTTGAGGAAGACAGCACCTGTTTTTCAAAGGGAATGTAAAACTTCTCTAAACAGTTATGTACGATAGAACCGAAGGTATTATGCTCTAAATCTTCTTGCACCTCATCCGGAGTTCTGATTCCCAAAACATTTCCATAATAAAAGTCTATGGGCGATTCTACATAAGTATTTAAGGCGGATGGTGATAATCCTCGTTCGGTTAAATACTTTTTAATATTGGCAATAACATCTGGGGTTTTCTCAATGTAATTGGGTCGTTCCAAATTATCATCTTCAAAGATCCCAATCCTATTACTAAATCGAATATCGGAACTTAAATCGGGCCACTCCTGTTCAATTTGACGTACAAAACGACTTTTTTCCTGACTTCCTACCCCTGAAGTAGAAGAATCATAGATCAGATGTACATTCTCTGCTTGCGACAGAATTCTATAAAAATGATACGCAAAAATAGACTCTCTATCCCGGTGTGTTTGAATTTTAAAAGCAGAACGTAAGTTCCAAGGCAAAAAGCTTTGACTCCCTCCTTTTGCTGGAATCACTCCCTCGTTAACCGATACAAAAACTACATTTTTAAAACTCAACATACGGGTTTCTAATAATCCCATAATTTGAATTCCTGCTAATGGTTCACCCGAAAAGGGGACCTGAATTTTAGAAACAACGTGTTTGAAAATTCTACGGATACTTTCGAGTGAAATATCTGTAGAGTATACCATTAAATACCCTTTTAACTTGGTAATAGAGGTCTTGAAAAAATACATTTGCTCTACCAAAACATCATCCTGTTCCTTGGATAATTCCATCCGATCTTGATATGTTTTCAGGCAAAAACTTAGAAAATTGATGCTCAACAAGGGTTCTTTCTTCCAGTCCATGAAAGCCATTTCTAAAGTACCCGATGGACTATTTTCTTGAATCATTGGACGTAATTCTGCTTCTTTAATCCAAACCAAATTGGATTTCACTAATTTCTTAGTCAATTTTTCAAAATAACCTTCCTTCCCATACATGGCCATTATTATGGGATTAGTAAGAACCTTCATGACATCTTTAAAATAAAAGTGTCGTTCTCCCCTACGAATACTCGCCAACTTCTGCATTCCAAAAAGCTGTTCTGCAAAACTCATAAAAGTGGTCAGCCCCAGTGGAAAACCCAAAGTAACATTGACATCACCCACTCTTGCGGGTAAGGATTCCAATACAGGCATTAATAAGCCCTCATCGGCAAGAATAATAGCGGTATCACTACTATTAGTCAGGCTTTGGTTTGCCGTAAATAACTCTCCTACCATTCTGGCCATTGCAATGTTTCCATTTAAAGAATAGCTTTTTATTTCTTTACTGGAATTACTAACATGGTCGGCCACCCATTTGAAATCCTCTTTTTGCTTTTTATAAAATTCTCGAATAAACAAACCCGACTCTTGATCGTAATCGTTTAACATTTGACTTTCCGCTTCGAAAAATATATCCATATCCTTCTTTGTAGCCAGCCAATCAAACAAATAACGTTCGGCTGTGGTCAAAGCATTCAATCCAGCCACATAAATGTGATTCCATTTTTTTAGCGCTTCATCAAATTTTTGTCCTTCCCCCTTTTCAATGGTATTTTTAATACTTCGATACACCAAACCTTGATACGCTTTTCCTGCCTTTAATAAGCGGTCTTGATAAGCCACATAATATTTGGGTAAATCAGAATATGCGCTCAGGTATTTCTCCGTTAATTTTTCGGTACCCGTTTTCTCTAAGTCCCAGTTTCCAAGAGCTATATGTTCGGTCACATTATCAAATAAAGACTCATAATTAGCCAATGCCATATCTATATCATTGAAATCGGCCAATATAATCTTACCGGTATCAATAAATCTATCGAAACTTAATGGAGGTTGTATTTTCAATTCTTTATGAACTTCATACAACTCGAAAAGTTGTTCTAGCGGGTCTATCATTTTAAGCCCCGAAAGGGACTCAATAAAGATATCTATGGTCACAATTTCAGGAGCCCAAAAGGTTTGTTTCTTTTGCTTAGCTAATTCTTTTTTAAAAAATAAGCCAGATCTTTTACTTGGAAAAACCATGCAAACATCCTCTAAACTAGTTGGATGTTTTTGATTTATTTCAGTTGCTAGTTTTTGTAAAAAGGTGGTTTCCATATTCCATTTTAAGAAATGGAAAGGTAGGGAATTTGTAAAAAGAACGAACGTTAATTCATTACCAAATATAGGTTAATCGGATATTTTGAACCCCGATTTGATAAAGGTCATTAATTCCTTAAATCCTTGTTTGGTCGTCACAATTTTTCTTAACACGGACCAGAAAGTAGCCGGAACCTCCACTTTTGTTACATCAGGTTTAGGTAGTTCCCTATCGTAATTGATAGCCGATCCATTCTCCATCATTTGTTTCATTTCTGGATTTGATGTGATATCCATCAAGTTATCTGCTTTGTTATAATAACCTTGAGAAATAGTTCTTCTACCCATTTTATCTTCCAGGATGCCCAAATTATTATACGAAATGGCATCTTCTGGATCTAGAGTAATAGCTTCTTTGTAATCTTGAATAGCACCTAGTACATCGCCAAAAGCATCCCGCATAAAAGCTCGACTTGAATACCGGAAAGAATAGTTAGGCTGCATTTCCAAAGCACTATCCATATCAATTAAGGCCAAACTTTTTTTCTGTAAATGAAAATAACTCATCGCACGTTGATATAGAATTTCTGCATTACCAGGGTCACGTTCTAAAGCAAGTGTAAAGTCCATTATTGCACCTTCAAAGTCACGTTCTTTGTACTTTTCTTCCCCGTTCTCGAATGCCTTGTTAATCATTATTTTCTGTTTTATGCAAATTTACCACTACTTGATGGATTACGTATAAATTTGCGTCATGGTCAACACAAAACATGATTTTCCTATTTATAGAAAGTACGAAGGTGATTTCTCATTTTTCAAAATCACCGCTCCAAATCACTTTATTGAATTAAAACGATTAGCTGATTTAGTGACTAAATACGAAGTAAAGGCAAAAATTCTACCCGATTTCCAGTTTATTAACGACATGATTGAAAAGCACAATAACCATTGGATTGAAAGTTCGGAAACTGAATTTAATGAGATCTGGTCCTTGCTTAAGTCTTAGTTTTTCCCACCACCCTTTTGTACAGTTCTTCGTACTGAGGTACTATATTTTGAATATCAAATTCTTTCGCACGGGCAAAGGCATTTGCACTTAATTCTTCTTTTAGTTTCGGATTTGTCAAAATTTTCAAACTATTCGCAATCATTTCATCCACATCACCTACGTTACTTAAATATCCGGTGATTGCATCCAAATTCACTTCAGGTATACCCCCTGTATTTGTTGAAATAACGGGAACTTTAGCCGCCATTGCTTCCAATGCAGCCAATCCAAAACTTTCGGATGAAGAAGGTAAAAGGAACAAATCGGACATACACAAAACGCGTTCTACCTCATTCGTTTTACCCAAATACTTAACATCCTGTTCAATTCCCAAATCTTTTGCAAATTTCAAGGTTTGATCCCGATCTGGACCATCACCCATTAAAATTAATTTAGCCTTCACTTCTTTCCGAATCCCTGCAAAAATCTGCATGACATCATGGGTTCGTTTTAGGGGGCGGAAATTGGAAATATGCGAAATCACAAATTCATCTTCTTCCGCCAATTGCCTCGAACTTCTGTCCTTTGATTCGTATAAGGAGATATCAATAAAGTTAGGGATTACTTGAATTTCCTTTTCGGTATTAAAATTAGCGATTGTATCCTCTTTTAAACTCTGAGATACAGCTGTAACCGCACAGGAATGTTCGATACTAAACTTTACTGCGGGTAAATAAGACGGCTGCTTTCCAACCAAAGTAATATCGGTTCCATGTAAGGTAGTTACCACGGAAATATTGATTCCCTTATCTTTTAAAATTTGACGAGCCATAAAAGCGGCATAGGCATGAGGAATGGCATAATGTACATGAAGTATATCTAGTTTACGACTAATTACAGTTTCCACCATTTGACTCGACAATGCCAATTCGTAGGGTTGATAATCAAACAGAGGATAGACATGTACATTTACCTCATGGTAATAGATATTCTTATCCATGATATCTAATCGTACGGGTTGGCTGTAGGTAATGAAATGGACCTCATGTCCGTTTTTAGCCAATGCATGACCCAATTCTGTAGCTACAATTCCACTCCCCCCGAAGGTAGGATAACACACAATGCCTATTTTCATTTTTTTCTATTTACGGAAAGCAAAAGGAATACAATTGCAGGTATTCCAATGTCTAACAACGGACAAATATAGCTGCAAATAGAAGCTATTATTATAGAGAAGCGGTTTCTAATGCATAAGATTGTTGAATAGAGTTATAAATTACTTCCATGATATCCGTTCGGACATTTTCAGTAATTAACTTTTTATTCTCGGCATTAGGGTATATTCTATTGGAAAGGAAAATGTAAATCAAATCCTCCTCCGGATCTGCCCAAGAAATAGTACCCGTAAATCCGGTATGCCCAAAACTTGCATACGAAACACAATTACATGTTGGGCCTCCATCATCACCCCTAACAGGTTTATCAAACCCAACAGCTCTCCGATTACCCTTATAATCAGGCAAACAATATTGGCATTTTGTAAATTCGGTAATGGTGTTTGAATCGATGTATCTCACACCTCCATATTCTCCTTTATTCAAATACATCTGCCATATTTTTGCCAAATCTTCTGCATTTGAGAAAACACCTGCGTGACCTCCCACACCACCTTGCATAGCCGCTCCTGGGTCATGTACATAGCCATGGATTAACTGCTTTCTAAAATAGGTATCCACTTCGGTGGGTACAATTTGATCTCTTGAAAACGTATTCATCGGCAAATACCCAGTAGTCGTCATTCCCATAGGCGAATAAAAATGCTGTGCCATATACTCATTCAATGACTTTTCGGTTACCTTTTCAACAATGGCCTTCAAAAAATAATACCCCAAATCACTGTAACGATAATCACCAGCTGGATTCAATGTCTTATTTACAATTAACTGCATCATTGAATCTGGATAGACCTTATTAATGTAAAAGTTATCAGCTACTTTAATCGGATAGGTTTCCGATTGATCCAAAGAATAAATATCAAAACGTGGGACTCCATTTTCCAAGGTATTTAAGTAAAACGGAATCCAAGATTTTAATCCTGCTTGGTGCGCCAACATTTCACGAAGCGTAATTTTAGCATAATCTGTACCTGCGACTAATTCGGGCAAATACATTCCAAGAGTTCCATCAAGTTGAATTTCCTTTCGATCTACCAACTGCATAATGGCAGGTAAGGTAGCCACCACTTTAGTTAAAGATGCCAAATCATAAATATCATTGGTTTGTACCGCTCTCTTATTTGCATAGGTATGATATCCATAGGCTTTATTCCATATCACGGCATTGTTACGCACTACCAATATTTGACACCCTGGAGTCGCCCCCATTTTAATTGCATTTTCAGCTAAAGAGTCAATTCCATTAAGCACTTCCAAATTCATTCCCACATCATGTGGTTGTAAATAAGAAAAGCGAATGGCCTGGGTTGGGTATCCGGCACCTGCTTCAAATTCGCCCGCACTCACCGGTAATATACCTTGTGCGCCAAATCCTCCAAAAATTATTTGTGCGGCCGATTCTTGGGTCGTTATTTTATCGTTATATCCTACCATAACGGCATTACACTTTTCGGTTTCTGTTACCCAATTCAATACGTACGGATTGGTAAAGGTAACAAACGTTACACTTTTTATGGTCGCAATTTTCAGTAACATTTTTTGATCATTTTCCGTTACTCCAAAATGTTTTCTAGGACTCCTACTTGGAGCATGAAACGAAACTATTACTTCTGAGTATCCTTCCAATTTTTTCATCATCCCATTGATTTGTTCGTCACTGGGATTATGCGGTAATTGAAAATCCGATACCTGCGTATAACTTTTTAACTTCTTTTGAAAATAATTCGGTTTAGAAACCCCAATAGCCAAACTAGCTATCCTTTTATTCTCCAAATTCTGAAAAGGTATTAACTCCCCAGAGTTCTTTACCAGAGTTATGGAGCGAGCAATTAACTGACGGTATAAACGCTTATACTTGTCGGTATTCAAATCTTGATACAGATTCTTTTCATCGATCACTTTAGAATGATCCAAACCCGCCCATTTTTTAGTTTTCAATATTTTGATGACATGTTGATTTAACTCTACTTCCGAAATTTCACCATTCTTAATCGCCTTTTCAATCATGTTAATGGCAAGAGGAACATCTTTAGGAAAAAGTAAAACATCATTCCCTGCTTTTAAGGCTAACAAATCCGCTTCACCAGGTTGGTAATAACTACTTACCCCTTTCATATTTAATGCATCTGTAAAAATGAGTCCCTTAAAGCCCATTTTCACCTGTAATAAATCAGTCACCACCTTAGGCGACAAAGTCGTTGCTCTATTTGCAGTAGAGTCCAATGCAG
>CAJXZP010000056.1 GCA_913062955.1 uncultured Flavobacteriales bacterium
TGCCACCGGCATATTGATTCTGAAAATTATCTTTATCCCATTTTCCTTGTACCACCAAAACATCTTCCCAAGGAACATCCAGTTCTTCCGCAATCAACATGGGCATAGAGGTTTTTACGCCTTGGCCAATTTCTGGATTGGGGGAGAAAATAGTCACCTTTCCTTCGTTTGATATTTTTATATACGCATTAAAATCGTTGAAATTTAACCGATTAAGATCTACTACCTCAAGTGGGGTATCGGAATCACAGGAAGTGAAGAAATTGAATCCTACTAACATTCCGCCACCGACCAAGGAGGCTGTTTTTAAAAATCCTCTTCGGCTAAATCCTATTTGTTCTTGCTTTTTCATGGGGTTTCTTTAAAGGGAGGATTCGTTGGATTTAGCGGCTACGGCCACTGCTTTTTCGATGCTATTATAGGCGCCACAACGGCAAATATTTCCGTGCATAGCGGATCTAATCTCTTCGGTATTTGGCTGTGGGTTTTGCTCTAGAAAAGCCGCTGCCGTCATTATTTGTCCCGATTGACAATACCCACATTGGGGTACATCTACTTCTTTCCATGCTTGTTGTACGGGATGGGTCCCTGTTTGGGACAATCCTTCAATAGTTACGATGGCTTTATTGTTTAAATCGGCTACGGTAATACTACAACTACGGATGGCAGTTCCATCCATATGAACCGTACATGCACCACATTGGCCAATACCACACCCGTATTTGGTACCGACATATTGTAAGTGATCACGTAATACCCATAGAAGGGGAGTATCGGCATCGGCATTTACCGAATGTGTTTTCCCATTAACTAGGATTGAAAAATTAGCCATAATATCCGTTTAGATTGAACTTTTAAAATTAGAAAAAATTCCATGGCCGAGAGGGAATTTATGAGGAATGGTAAAACTTAGTTTTTCACAATTTCAGGAATTGTAGTCCAGCAAA
This sequence comes from uncultured Flavobacteriales bacterium, assembly GCA_913062955.1. Classification (GTDB taxonomy): domain Bacteria; phylum Bacteroidota; class Bacteroidia; order Flavobacteriales_G; family Salibacteraceae; genus CAJXZP01. The sequence goes on from CAJXZP010000056.1 coordinate 948, forward strand.
TACCGACACGACCATAGCTACTATAGCGAGAAGTTCTAATCCGAAGTTGTTTAGACCCCACGGTTGAATTAGGAGAATCAAAACACTACCCAATACCCAAAGTAGATCTTGAACAATGATGAGTTTAACCCAAGCGGTGTTGGTGCTTTTCCTTAAAGCAACAAAAGCTACCCAGATGGAGAAAAACACTAATCCCCAGGCTATTTGTTTTAACTCATGTGCACTTGAAAGTCCCATAGCAGACGAAATACCTTCTGGGAAGAACAAAATACTACTGGCACTTATGGCACTAAAACTAGCGTTGATTCCTAGTACTTTCTGTAACGACTTGTTTACCTGATTCATCGTTCTTGTTTTTCTACCTGATTCTTCAAAGCTTGATTCATTTGTTCAAATCCATTTTTTGTGTTTTCTCCTATTAGAGCCAAAAAGGGCAAGGTCAATAGACCCGTAAATTTTTCGCCATGAATTAAACGGGTTTTATTTTCCCTAACTTTTTCCAGTTTAAAGTAATGTTCGCCATCAAAGATGCCGGTCATTCCAAGTTTCCCTTTCCATCTAAACTCTTTATGGAACTCGTTTTTTAATACCACAGGGGTAAAGGTCATGGAACTCTTACCGGGAGGATGAATGGAAACCACTAAGGATTTACCTTCTTGAGGATTCCCCGTGATGGATTGAATAAATGGATTCCAATTTGGGTAATTTTTGAATACCATTAATGTTTGCCATACCTGATTTAAGGGGGCATGTATGATCACCTGTGTTTCTATACTTTTCATAGTCTGTATTATTCATTATTGATTTACATCACAAAAGTAGGAATGGGCTAAGGCTTGGAAACAAGGACTAAACGTCAATAAATAGACATTTCACGCCAACTCATATTATGTGTACTTTTGGGTATGGCATTCAACGGAAAGTTTTTGGTGAATTTGGCCCTCTTTGCAGCCCAAAGAGGAGTGGATATAAAAGAGGTATTGCAACACGTTACCAAACCAATGGAAGAGCTGTGTGCGGATGATTGCATGGTTTCTAACCCAGAGTACCAAGCGGTTATTGAAAATGCGATGAGGCTGACCCAGGACCCTCATTTTGGATTACATGCCGGGGAGAATTTAAATCTGTCGGCTGCCGGGCTCATTGGTCAAATTACCCAAACGTGTGGAAGCATTCAGGAAGCTTTGCACTATTGTTGCGAGTTTGCCAATTTGGGTTGCAGTGTATTGCCCATGCGTTTGATGGAAACAAAAAAGGGATATGAAGTCAGAATTACCCCGGACCCGGAATGGCGGTCATTTTCGGAAGAGACATTTCGTCAAACCTTGGATGGAGTACTGGCTTTCACGATTCGAGAGTTGGAATCCCTAAGCTTATACCAACCGTTCCCCATCGTGATTCATTTGCCTTGGAAAGCGGAAGGGAGTCCTTCCGAGTACCATCGTGTTTTGGGGGAGCATATTGTATTTGAGAAAAAGGATATTGCGATTCATTTATCAAAAGAGCACGTAGAACAGAAAATTGTAAATGCCGATTACAATTTACTCCGAATCCTGGTGGCTCATGCCCAGGAAAAATCAGATAAACTAGAAGGGGAGAGCGGTTTTAGTAAAATAGTCAAACAATCGGTCTTAAAGCTGATCAAACCCGATTTCCCTAGCTTAGAACAAGTAGCGCATCATTTAAACATGAGTCCACGAACCCTGCAACGAAAACTGCAAATGGAAGGATTTAGCTTCCAACTAATGGTCAACGAACTTCGATTTGAGATGGCTAAGGAATACTTAAAAAACCCGGAACTAAGTATCAAAGAAATCTCGTACTTACTTAATTATGCGGAGCCGAGTGTGTTTATTCGTTCGTTTAAAGCGTTAACGGGGAAGACCCCAAATAACTTCCGGAGAACTATTTAAATTGGTAGGTAAACAATAACCCAAACACACTTCTGGTAGCGGGATGTTTTACGTTAATTTCCTGATCTAATTGTAAAAAAGGATTCAATTCTAATCTTTTATTTAGTTGATAATTGGCTCCCAAAACGTACCGATTAGATCGAAACTCACTGAGTCCATTCACCTTATAATAACTTTCGTAGGAGGCGTATGTTTTCCATTTTTTATTGAATTTGTAGGTCAGTACAAATTTATTTCTAAAAAACGACCTGCTTTGTCCGGTATATACCACCACGCCACTTTGAAAACGCGCCCTATATTTAAATTCTAAATTCCAAGGTTTAATTTTCCATTTACTCGATAAGTCCAACGAAATACGTCTCGTATTCCTCACTTCATTCCGAATAGAGTAACGGTATTGCGCTTTGATGGCGATGACTTTATTGATCTTGTATTTCACACCCAATTCCATGAAATTCACCCGAATTTTATTCCATTCTTGGGTAAACCGAATTTGGTCATCAAAATTTACGGTAAACTTATCGTTTAGTTTCTTTTTTAAAGTAAAGCCCGTCCATAATTCAGAGTAATGAGGACCATCTGTTAAGGGGTCTTGGGCTTGGAGTCCGAGTCCCGTAAAAGCCAAAACGAAGAAGACAACTAATTTCCTCATTCTATTATCCAATACAACCCGTTACAAAATACAATGCAAATGACAGCGCTAAACCGGCAATAAAGGTCACTAAAGAAATTCGGATCAATTTGTATTTCCGATCCAAGGTGAGCCCTAAATAGTAAATATCTTTAATCAGAGAACTGTAGAGATAGTCACTATCATTCAATTTCTGAAGCATTCCCCATTCGTATTCTTTAACGGACATATTATGAAAGTTTCCAAAATAGAGTAGGTTACCTTGCTTGTTTTTAATCTCTTCTTTGGTAAATACCCCTTGCGTTTTATTAGGTGCGATCGCCATAACCGCAAAGGCTACAGAAAGGAAGCTTGAAATAGAAAGAATAGCCATAGATAGGGTGAATTCTGCGGAATCTGCCGCTTGCATTCTAAAAGCCCCCCCAATAATTACGGTAAGAATAATAGAATTCACCGTAATCATAATATTAGCCTTCTTATCCACCATTTCGTTCAAGGTGTAATGGTTTTGAGAAGTGGTTCTAAATAAGGTTTGAATCCCTCGTGAATCACGGCCTTTGATCGACTTTAGGTTCTTCCGAAGTTCCTTTAATTCGCTATCGTTAATATCTAATTCTTTCTTTAAAACAATTTCTTTTTGGCGGTAAAATCTATTTTGATCCTTTTCTAAACTTAAAATTAAAGACGCAATTTTGGGCTCTATATTTAGTTTCGAAAATTCTGTTTTCGCCTTGTACTCAGAAAGAGATTCAATTAAAAAGGTATTGTACTTTTTTATACTAATAGAGATGTCTTTCAATAACAACTCCTTGTAATGCAATTCCATATGATGTTTACCGTTTTTACCGATAAAATCCATTAAGATGGCATCATTAAACGAAACGGATAGTTTGTCCGGAGAAGCCTTATCCCCATAAAAATGGGTCAAGATGTGAAGTACAGAATCTATTTCTTCTTTATTATATCCTGCTTTTTCAAGCATACCAGGACCAACTTGATTTGCTTTCTGACTAAATGCTAATTGTAAATCTGTTTTAGAAGCTTTGGTGACATGGATTTCATTAAAAACAAAAGCATACAGTAAAATGGCGGTTTCTACCCGGGTACATTCTTGATCCGTTAATTTTTCGACTTTGCAAATTTTATCCAAATTTTGCGTTACCCGATTCACAAAGTTCAAGTTATGGTACAATATGGTCTCCGAATCGGCCATTATTTGTTCAATAACTTGTAGTTTAATGCGTTTGTGTTTTTCCATACTAGGTTCTAATTGAGTCCGTACTTTTTACGATTGGTATGATCGGTACGTTCCAATTTTCTTTTTAATTGTTCTAAATTTAATTTCCATTGAAATGAATTTTCCGGTACTCCTCGTTTAGATATAAAGTACAGGATTTCCATTTCAATATCCTCCGTAAGTTCATCTACAATACAGTTAAACAACTCGGGCGATAATTGGCTATACCAATGTTTTTGTCGTTCATGTAAGCGCGCCTCAAATTCTGGATCAAAGGCTAATAAGGTTTGGTAAGTTCTAGATATATAATCGTCTCTAAATTCCATTTCGGGTAAGAGGGGGTTGTTGGTCCGTTCGGCAGCCATATCCAAATCAAATAATATAAACCTGAATTTGGAACCATTCACACTATAAGCCCGAGAGTTATTGTGGGGCCAATCCGTATTTCCAATATAGTCTTCATACACGATGTAATCAATAAAATTATCGATATCCAAGTACCTATGAATGGTCTCCACATCTTCGTCTCGAATGGCTTGAAGAAAGGTTTCGGCAAATACTTCATCTCCTTCTTTAAACTCTAACTTATGATTTATATTATCCATTTTCAGTAGGGTAATATCGCTAGAATCCACGTGTAATAAATGACTTAATCCCATGGCATCTACATCGGTACGTAAATTATGTAAACCATAATATTCTGAATTGATAAATACGTGGGCTGGACGTCCATATTTTGTTTCTAAATCAAACCCTGCCCGAAGGGCTAATTCGGTATACGCCAAATCTTTCATCATGGTAATCCCATAATCTTGACTCGAATTTCGCATTCTAAAATTTTGGATCGTCCCTAGATCATCTCCGGGGGCAATTACCTTCGGGCTTAAAATTCCCAATTCGAAATTGTTAAACGGTTGGTGAAGTACAATCCCAATAGGTTTCATGTCCTGAGCTGCAGAGCCCACTCCTTTAATTTCAATGTGGGCATCCTCTTCCACTAAAAGCGTCTTAGTAGGTCCATAAATAGTGATATGAGCAGGAATTACGATTCGGGCATTATAATTCACCAACATTTTAATGAGCTCCATTGAATCGGCCTCAATATGAACGATAGGCAACTGCGTGGCCATGGTTTGGATTTGTAAATCTGCAACCACCGGAAGTTCCTCTTCGGTTTCAATTTTTGAACAGGAGAACAAAATGCTGATACCAGTTATGAATAACCACCCGTTTCTCATAAAATATTGAATTTTAATCCCAGTGAAAATTGATGTTGGGGATTGGTCACTAAATAATGATCCTTTAAGGGAGATAGCGCGATGGAATAATGAAACATTGCATCTAAATTACCGAATAAAGGGTAATATACTTCAGACTGAAAGGAATATCGAAATAAGTCGGAGGTTTGGCTAATGAAATTATCAAAATCTAAGTTGTTTTCAAGGGTGAAAACAGCCCCTAGTTTTAATCCAGACTCAAAATGATACAGGGCACCCAAACCCAGTAGAACCTTATATGTTTCAGTCGTAAAACCAAGGTGTTGAAAATCGCCTTCCGACTTCAAGTATTTCATTCCAATACGAGAGGTGATTTCAAACGGACTCTCCTTGATATGATAGCCATTCACTAGGTTGAATTGATATCCTTGATGCCAATTCTGACTTATCGTAGTATTGGTAACTCGCAAATTCTTGGAATTAAAACCAGTGGTATAAGCTGCATTTAAAGCCAAAGTATATTGTGCCTGTAATAAACCGGTAGTAAACACCAGCGTAAGCACAAGCAATAGCTTAAAATACAATTTATTAGATAAGAAATTCAAAAGTATGAATGTATAATATTTGTTGTTTTTTTGATTTGGCGGAACAAATGTACTCCGATTCATCAAATGAGGAATTAATTTGCTTAAACTTTATGATAAACGGGATCGTTAAAAATTCTTAATTGACTAATGAAGTTTATTCTGGAGGGTGAATTAAGGATGAAATAGGGATGGATAAACCAAAGACTACAGAAACATAGGATAAAGTATTAAAGCGACTGAAATCAATAGGATTCCTTATTTGAAGATTGAATAAGATGAATTGATTTCTCTATTCAAAAAAAAAGGACCTTTCCGGTTGTAGAAATTTCCTTTCTAAAAAACCTTTTTTACGGGGCATTACATAGGTGAGGAACGAGGTATTTTCTTGTATCTAAAAGCATCCTTTCCAAAGTCTTTATTTTTCAGGTTAAACTTTCGTAGTTCATTAATAATATGGGGATTCTCCACCACCATTTTTGAGACTAAGTCATAGGCTAGGTTTCTCAATTCTGGTGCTAATTCCTGACTGTTACGGTATTGGAAGTGAATCACTTTTAGAAATACGCTATGGTTATGGTAGTGAACATCCTTGGTATAGATTGCATTAATTGCTTTTAATCGATCTTTTTGATTTTCAATATTTGAAAAATAAGAATTTAAACAATCGTAATTTTTGTTTCCATCAAGCCAACCTTCCAATAATATAGATTGGGACCTGTCAACATCGTTAATCTTATTTTTATATACCATTGCGGCTGGAATATATTGTTTCTGAGAGAGTAAAATATCCGCAGCAATTTTATAATATTTAATGGATTCAGGTACACGATGTATGGAGGCATATAAATCTCCCACTTTACAATAATCTTCAATTTCTTTGTAAATCTTAATAGCCTTTTCGGTCATTTTAGCTTGGGTATAACATTCCGCAGCTTTTGATTTATTATTCAAATGTTTCAGGTATACCGTAGCTGCTTCTTGATACAACTTTCCATTTTCTAAAGTTTGAGCCCCTAGATGGTAGTTATTTAACAATTTGATATACACAAAAGCAGCTTTTTCATATTCTCCCTTTTTAATCAAGGATTCGGCTGTTTTTATATATTGGTTATTCAACACCAAGTTCTGATCACCGATGTCCACATGATAAGACGAATTGGAATCGTTGTTTCGACTGTTCCAATTGAAACTGGAGCGGAATTTAGAAAATGAGTAATTTCCAAGCTGGGATCCTCTGGGGTTTAAATTATGATTAAGTGGTATGGCGTATTTTAATGCTTCTTCTGGATTTCTTTCCAATAGCTGAATTAGTTTTTCAATTTCATTTTTATTTCGGTCCTCTAATTCTTTAAAATCTTGGTCCCATTTATCCACCCAATCCTTATGCGACCCAAAAAACTTTTTTAATTTGGATTGCGTTGAATCTTCTGAGGCCGCATTTCCATCCATTTTCAAAACCTTATTGTAGATAAAAAACCTTAATTTCTCGAATATATTTAGAGGTTTATGAGGAATTTTCTCACGATGTTTGACCACATTATCTTCGAGTTTTTTAAGGGGGTCTTCATTTGGAACGGCTTTAATTTGAAAACTTTTAATTTCTTGCGGGATAAATACGGAATCTTGCGGTTTAAAAATGTATCTATATTTTTCTTTTGGAAGGGTTAAATGGTTGACGATTGAAAAAGGCTCGTTAAATTCGACTGTTCCAAATTCAGGATGAATGATATGAATGAATTTGGGGAATAACTCGGTTAATTCAGCTAAAAGCAGTGTCGGGGTTAACCGCGATTTTTCGGGAATAAATAGATGGGGAGTTACCCGCTGACAGAGTTCATTTCCACCTACGTCTTGTGCCCTTAATTTTTGCGAGGAAACAATCAAACATCCCCAGATAGAATTGGGGGTGACATTTGGGATCGGGTAGATTTTAAGGGTACTCCAATCCATAGATAACCTTTGCAATTCAAGGATCCATTCCTTTACAGAGTGGTTTTTAATCAAAAAACCTCCATATTCAAAGTCATTCGTTGTACTTGGTTTAATGCGAAGCTTCATGAGATAAAATTTGGTCAACAAAAGGTTGGATGTAATCACTGAAAAATAATTGGGTACTTATTGTTTCTTGCGGTTTGTAATTTTCATCCACGGGAGAAACACCGGCAACTGCACCTAGTTTTTCTAACTCCTCTTGGGTGGCGTAAGCTTCTTCTTCAGAAAATAAATGCAAGATTTTACAAGGCACATTATCTACTAACTCTTTAGCGTGTTTAAGTGCGATACTGGCTTTTGATTTTAATAATTTTATTATTTGTAATTTTTGGTTCCCTGTTTCCTTTAAGGTCACCTCAAAAAGAGGTTGCTTACGGTAAAATTCATTTCCGGCAAACACCTGCGGAGTGGCAGCTGCCAAATGAGACCCTATTACAGAAGGAACGTAAATGTTTGGGATATCAGAATGGCTACTTTTAAGAATTATTAACCCCGAACTCACCATATTTACGGTACTTCCGTCTGGAAATTCAAAATTCCCTTCGGCTATCATTTCGGCCTTTATTACGTGGTTTTTGGAAGTTTGTGTTTTAAGTTTGATGAAATTTCCTGTTCCAAGCATTAACTCATGGACATTAAATATAAGGTGGTCTGTTTCGGTTATCCCAATGTCGGTCACCTTCCAAAACGCCCCATTTTCCTTACCTGGTTGCGATAAAAATTGGGTCACCCATTTATCATTTGTATTGGAAACATTCCGGAGTTCATTTTCAGTATAATTTGATTCTTCCATTTCCCCATTCGGGTTTATGGACCAAATTTGATTTCCCGATTGGTGCAAGAATTTTTGGTTTTGAAATATAAATCCTAATTTATTATTTTTCCAATGCTCCAAATGGAACTTCTTTTTTTGTTGCGTATGCAAATTGGTTAAGGTGATTTGTCTTTCCTGATTGTTATATTCTAGAAATAGATAGGAACCATCCTCTAAGACCCCAATTCCAATCTCATTATGGTTCGCAAACGCATTTTCTGAGACCAAGTCCCAACCCATTTCATGGGTTTTTAATAATCGGTTATTAAACCGTAAGATAGCACCTCTTTTAGAAAAACAGAAAATGTCATTGTTTTCGGTAACCAAAATGGATTTATAACTCCGTGGGCGCTTAAAAAGAATAGGGTATCCCTTTATATTCATCCGTTGGGTATTCTTTTCTTGAGGACTCTTGTTGTGCTGCAACCTGCTTAAAGGTAATTCTAGATGTTGAATATGTTTCCGACTATTTTTCAAGTTCTTATATAGATCTATAGACCCTGAAAAATCACTGATCATTAAATATTGAATTTGACTTTTATAGCTACTTAAAACATCCAACATTTCCATTTGCTGCATGATAGACTCTTCGGAAAGCAAGAACAGTTCTATATTATTTTTGCTATGGTAATGCTTAAAGTATTCTTCTAAACCCGTACGAGAATTAATACATGGATCTATAATTTGGAGGGCTTCTATGATAGCATCAACGGAGTTTATTTGAATGGGATAAACTTTGTTTCCAATGAGGTACGATTCACAAATAATATCGGTCTTTGGGTGATTTGCGATTGCCAACATAGTCGCAAATGAAATGGTTTTGGGGGTTCCCCAGTTTTTTAACGATACATCAATCAGGATAACCCGTTTCTTTTGATGGGTACTTGGAGGAGCTTCTCGTCTTAAATACAAAGATTCATTGTTTGCTATACGAGACATAAAAGTCAGGTCATCGTAGGCAAATTCAGAAATTAATAACTGATTAATATTGCCCTTATTGGTTAGGTCAGAAACACCTCCTAAGGGTTGCTGACTAGCATTAGTAGAGTGGAAGGGGATTTGAATTCCTGACCAAATAAATGGGACTAATGCGGCCATGGTTTGAGTCGATGTATTCTTTTGTAAATCATCAATTAAACGGTTTGAACCTTTGTCACCAGTAATCTCAAGATCTTTCTCTAAGGTAGGTATCTCAACTATTTCATAAATAATTTGATCAATAGATTGAAATTTTTTAGCTAATAAATAGAGGGTTTTTAAATCCTCTTGTACAACGAAACTAGAAAGGGCCACTTTTTCTTGATTACCAATAGTTTGCGAAGCGTTTCGCAATATATTTAATGCATTTTCAGATTTATTAATGGCCAATTTATTATGAGCACTTTTAAATATTGCTTTAAATAGTAAGGGTTTTAATTTACCGGTCTTATACTTTTCAGGTACCTGACTCAATAATTTCAAGAAATCAAACGCATTATTAATGGAGGTACTATCGGTTTGAGATATGTTTTTATGAAAAATGGCTTCTACTTGATAAAGTAAATTTTCGCTATCATGTCCCGTAGCAATAACGGTTAAAAGAAAAGCATTAAACGATGGGAATCCTGTATTTTCTAATTCAGCGAGTAAATTCATCACCAAACCTCTATACGCTAGAGTATTATAATTTGGAATGGTTAACACATCGCCATCCTCTTCCCATTGCCAGAAATAGTCCGTAAAGGATTGAAAATAGGGGAGGTTTCGCATAATTATTTATTTAGGTTTAACGAATGGGTTGATCTCCTAAACGAACTAAGGGTTAATGGTTGCACTTTTTCTTTTTCAACTTTGAAATAGGTTGAATCTGTGTTCCATACAATCCACGATTGGTAGGTTGGGTTTATTTGCTGATTTATAATAGAAGCGATTGAAATTAACTCGAACTGAAATCCGGATGGGATAATAAAATCATTCTGTACCTCGTAAACATTACCTTTAATGGGTAAAAGTGGGGTGCCCAACAACAATGCCTTTGTATTATTTAGGAGTACCCACTTCTTATTTTTGAGCCTAATTTCGGGTGCCGATTCTATGTATTCTTTCAAATCAGATAGAGAACACAGCATAATGGTTGGTTCAGATTCTGTTTGGGATGGAATCAGCAAGGGATCAATACGTTCCGTTACCCCAAAGAAATTAGGGTTAAATCTATCCAGCTTTATAGGAAGGACAGTGGTAATTGGCTCCCATTTTAAAGGGGCATTACCGGCACAAGGTAAAAGACTATTGAATGGATACAATTGGCCATTTTTACTATAAAACAACTCTTTGTATGGGATGCTTTTTATATCCAGGGATTCAAATTGACCGGAATCAAAATTGGTGACCCACATATGGTTTCCTTCTACCGCAATCTTTAAATGCGTTAAATGCCGAATGGAACCCAAGTCTTCTTTGAATTGCATTTCAATCTTCAAATATAATCTTACACGACCTGCAACATTTGTTTCCATAGAATATCAATTTGGGAAGTTAAATGCTGTTTATGCGTTTCATCTTTTATCCAATTGGAACGGGTTTGAATATACCGTAGTTTATCTTTAATTACATTTTGATCTTCAAATGTGAGCGTATCAGATGCCCAAGACTTATGAAGTAAATTTATTTCTTTCATGAGCGCTTCTGCATCCGGCATTTTATTAAACAAAGCTTGTGGATGTGCCGGTTCCGCTTGGTCTTTTTCAATTATAGTATCAATAACTCCAGCCAATACTTCTATTTGTTCCTCCGTATCCCAAATGTATTTAAGTACCCATAAATCCGATAAAATAGCTTCTTCACGATGACACATTACCGCACTTGCGGCAATTAGGTTTTGAATTTTAACCGCTCTACGATCTGAAATTTTAATTCCGGTATTTCTCAAATTATGAATTAAGTCTATGTAAGACTTAGTAATAACATGGAGACTCACCTTCTTACATGCCTTTTGCAAGGCGATGATTTGATCTGGATGGACATCTGGAATATCTTCCGTTATGTTTTTCTCTAATTTCCTTCCTGCAATTAAAACGGATCCTAATAAATCCGGATCAACATAGTCGCACCGTACACGAATTAAGAAACGATCCAATAAGGCATTTAGAGATTCCTCTTCGGGTAATAAATTACTCGCACCCACAAACATTAATGCGGGAATTTTACGGGTTTCTTTTCCTCTCCGGAATATTTTTTCATTGAGGGCCATTAGTAAACTATTAAGAATAGCACTATTAGCATTAAAAATCTCATCCAAAAACACCATAGATGCCTCGGGAAGCATTCCTTCTGTATTGGTGATCAGTTCGCCCTCTTTCAATTTTCGAATATCAAAAGGACCAAATATTTCATTGGGTTCGGTAAATCGAGTTAATAAATACTCGAAATTTTTCCCTTCATGAATACAATTGGATAAGGTTCTTATTATCGCACTTTTAGCGGTTCCAGGAGGTCCCAGTAAAAACGCATTTTCATTGGCAATTAAACTAATACCCAGAAGGTCAATAATTTCATCTTTTCCTACAAAGGAGTTTTTTACGTAATCCAATACGTTTTGTAATTTTTCTAAGTTATGCATCCGTGGTGGCTATATTAAATGTCTTCCAATATTCCTTCTTATACAGGCCAAGGTTACCTTTTATATACGAAACAAATTGGGGGTGTAAGGCTAAGTCAATATTTTGATAATCCGTTATTCGATTTAAATAAAGTTGTTGGAGGCACTGTGAATCAAAAATGGGGTGGAGGTCCAATTTTTCAATATTCAAGGAATGACTAATACCCGAGAAGTGCCACGTGTGCATCAGTCTATCCAGTATTTCAATTAAGGAATCATCGCTATCAATGGCCCGTAATTCATGAATTAATTGTGGTAGAAACCGAAGGCATAAATCTACCGATAACATGGTACTGGCATTGACTTCAAAGGTGGCTATTGGAAATAATGTTTGTAATTCTTGTTCTTCCTTTGTACGGCAAAGAAGTAGTTGCGCGGTAATATACACCGTTTGTGCGGCCCATAATGCTGCCATGGAATGAAAAAGAGGTGGATCAAAAGGATAATTTAAAGATTCTAATTCATATTCGTTTTCCAAGAATTCAGACACACTTTCATTTTCAAGGTCTGTAACCGATAAAAAATTATCGTGTAATAAAACATCTTCCTGTTTACGAAGGGATTCAATCATACTCAAGAAGTAATTCTCTGTCATGCTGCTGTAAAAGTAACTTTAAGGCTTCGCAACAAATGTAATTATTTCGATAGTTAAATAGAGTGCTTTTTATGCAATCATTAATTATGTAATCCAATGGGTAAATGAAGGTTATTACTTCGGATACTTTCCAGTAAATCACTTGAAAACCATTGGTTACTAAGTAGAATAGGGGGGGGCACCTTTATTTAAGATAGCCACTCATTACAAAAGTATTTCCTTCACCATCTTCAAAAATGACATCACAAAACTCCACGAAAAAATCGGGTGTATGCTCTTTCGCTATTAACCGAACCGGTTGATCTTTCTGGGCATAATATACCTTATCAAAACTCTCCAAGAAGAAATGAATATTGTGTCTATTATCTTCATAACCATGATCTTGAAAGTGGTTAATGGTGGTGTAAATACCTTCATCGATGGTGTCCATATGATCGGGAATACGTAGTGTACAGTTTGTTAAATCGCCCGTAAGAATCCCCGAAAGTCTATCCGAATAGACATGCAAGCCATTAAACCCTGGCTGGGAAGCACTTAAATCTCCCGTAATATGGGTCAGTGGAATAGTACAATTTATTTCAGCAGCTAAAGTTGTTACCGAAATAATTGGGCTTTGAATTTTATTATAAAACCCCATGAAGTAATATTCCGTATTGGGCTTAAGGTTATAAATTTTAGGGTGATTGGTAAAATCAAACATAACCTCTAAATAGGGAGAATTACTATCAATTGGAACGGTATCATAGAACAATTTGGAATAACCGCTGTTACTCCAACCAATGACATTATGCTGCTTTAGGTAGATAAACTGATGCCCAATAACCTCCGCTTCTAATTCAATATATAATCCTTCATCAACGGGTTGATTGGGAAGAACTTGCTCATTGCACGAATAAAATACGAATAGGAAACTTAAAAGGAAACCCCAAACGAGGATGGTATTAATTTTAAAGGATAGTAACATGTAGTTTAATTAGAGTTTTACACAAATGTACTATTGGAATTGGAATTTTGCCTAACATAGGAATGGATTTACGCTTTATAAGGGATGCTTTCTTATTCCTATTTAACATAATATTAATTATAGGAAAAACATAGAGTAAATCGTGGATACGCAGTATTTAGCATAATACCAGTTCTCGGTGATTTATGAGGAACGAATAAATTTCCTAGAACGATACGGTATTATGTTAAAACGATTTACGGCTTCTAACCAGAATCGTTTTAGGTACAAGTAATACGATTTGCAGAATACTTCGATGAACTCCGCATAAATTACCTAGAACGCCAGATATTACTTCGACAAGCTCTGCACAAGTATTTCTACAAGCTCAACATAATTATGTTAAAACGATTTACGGCTTCTAACCAGAATCATTTTAGGTACAGCTAATACGATTTACAGAATACTTCGATGAACTCCGCATAAATTATGTAAAGCCAACTCTAATTATCCATCCAAAATAATCTACGTCCAATTTGCCAACTCATTTCCATACAACCCAGATCCTTAACCAAATGCATTATCCAGATTTCCGTAAACCTAAAACAGATTCACCGCTTCTTTTAATTGCTCGCCAATCATCCAACAAATACTTAAACCCTTGAAAATTCAAAACCATCATTCCAAATAAGCGCGTATTTGAAATCAAACTGGCCAATTACCCGTATAAACGCTAAAACTCATAGAGTAATACAGCAAATGGCGAATTCAATAATTTGCACAAAAGGTTTTTGCGCTTTTTTACACATGGATCTCCATGTACTAGTAATCTATCAAAATTTTGCCCGCAGATTCTTATTAAACCATTTATAGAACTAATTATATGTATTCAGCTCTGTTTTAAGGAAGATTTGGAAAATATTAATGAAACCCGGTCAGGCCAAATGTTCTTTCTAGTTCTCCCCCTCCACACCCATTTGATTCACCTTACAGGATTCACAAAAAAGGGTACTTATTGAAATTGATTATTTCTTGAATTGTTTTAGGAAGTTATTAAGGTGGAACTGTAATATTAGGTATGTTCTATTCCAAGGGTTTTTAATTCAATTCCTTATAATACTAGAGTTCTAACTCAATACTCCAAATAATTATACATTTGAAAGATAAAAACAGCCCTCATTATATGAACTTAGAATTGGAAATAGAAAGCTTAAAGCAAACTAGAAAATCATTAATAACTCTTAGCATAATTGGCTTGATTTTACAGAAACTTATTCTTCAGTCAACTGGAAGTTTTAAATTTCTAGGATTTAGTATTCCTATTGAAAACACAACGTTTTTACCTACATACATAGGCATAGGAATTATTTACTTAATCATTGTTTTCCTATTTAAACTTTTAAATCAGTTTTTAGAGCGTAAATTCATAGAAAGTGAAAATAAAACAGAATACACACATTTAGATCCTGATTCAATGTGGGTCTATTATTGGAGATACAAACGTAATAGAACAGTTTTAGGTTATTGGATTTTTTTCAACAATACTCTTCTGCCCATACTCCTTTCTGCTTATTGTTTGTACTCCATTTTTTGTCCAATACTTAACTCATAAACTCCTCATTAGGTCTCCCACTCCACACCCATTTGGTTCACCTTACAGGATTATTTCATGATCATTTACGGCTTCGAATTCCGAGTCAAAAGCTCAATGCTTTGCAAGGTTCTACTTTTTTAGTTTAAAGTTCTCTCTCAAATGCTTGGCGTTTGGATTCGACTTGAAACTAAAAAAGCTCGATACATTCGTATCGAACTTTTGCCTCTTAGTATCCTTACAGGATGCACCAAAAAAGTGTTCCGTTCCGTTTTTAAGATAATTGTAGTAAAAAACTTTTCTAAAAGGGATTGGTAACAAAGCTTTTCTTTACACCAAGCAAAGTAACCTTTCGACAAAAACTCAAGGCAGGCATAACGTTATCCATTATAGGAATAAAAGTAGTTGTTGGTTGTTGCTAACGAAATAATGAACTTATAGCTCAGATCTATAAATCTTGGAATTAACGCCATCACATACCCATAAAAGTTCGTACCTATTACTGGAGAAATATCCCATAGTAAATTGCTTTAATTCTTTTTCTTTTTTTACAGAATTTTGAGCGTCCAAAACTTTATTTTTTGCAATACCATTTGGGTTTAACATACAAGAGAGGTAAGTAATAGACGGAACAGAATATGAATTGGGAAAAGTGAAAGTACTGCTTTTAAGAGACTCTCCACTCTCTTCATCCAATAAGCTTACCTGCCCATAATCGCTTGGTAAATTAGCCATGTAATACACTAAAATATCTCCATTCAATACAGCGAAACTACACCTGGTGGTTTTATAAGCGATACTTAGTGACACTTTCTTTTCAAACTTTTCAGTTGATTCCCATAGTTTTTCTCCTGTTTTAGATAAACTACCAATAGTTGCAGAATTATAATCTTCATTAATAAATTGATAATAAATCCTCTCCGTTTCCTTCAGGTATTGAAATTTCACACCATCAGAGTTTTTGGCCTGAATTTCTTGTGATTTACTATGAATATTTAGCGATGAGGATAAATTCTTCTCTTTCACTACCCCATCCTTTTGGATATTCACTAAAATCGTACTTGCACTTTCCTTTTTGTTTGTGAAATTGCAAATAATATTCGCAGATCCTTGGTCTTCAAATAAAAACTCCCATGTAACAGATCCTTTATCCCCATGAGAAGGTAATTGAAAATTTTGTTCTGTTCTATTCATTTCATTGTCAAACCGAACCCATTTGGCATTAAATGGTTCTCCATTTTTAACCTTTTGCTTTTCAGAAACAAAAATAAAATTCATGTTGTTTTCACCCACAAACTCAGCAATTTCAATCCACTTAGATTCATCAAAAACTTTCTCTTCCGATAGCAATTCACCTTCCATATTACAACCAATAATATATAAGTATTCCGCTTCTTTTTTATAGTAGACTAAACTTGAATTACCCACCGAATAAATCATTTCTTCAGAATTGGATACATAATTTTCTCGTCTACTATAGGTGAAATCATTTGCATTAACCGACCACTCTTCTTCAAGGTTATAATTGTACTTGGTAAAGCGATCATTTTGAATAATAATGCCGTTTCCACCCATATCTATCATATCTGAGATCAATCCAACTTTTGTTTGGGCCTGTGCAAAAAGTAAAGATCCTAAGGTTAAATAAGTGGTTAAGAGTATTTTGTTCATCTATCTAAATTATTTGGGATCAAAAGTAATCAAATTCGTGTATCGAGGGAGCCCAACAATAATTCACTTTAGGCTATCCATGATAAATTCCAGCACGAAGCTTCGACCTTTTTCGTTTAGGTCAAAAATGAATTTCATAATTCAATCCTCCTGTAAAAAATTGTTTTTTCATAAATAATTTAAAGAACAAAACTGGAATCAAAATTACCTTGTTCTCCCACTCCTCCCTCAACTGGTAAACCTTGCCGGATTATTTCATGATCCTTTACGGCTTCGAATTCCGAGTCAAAAGCTCGATACATTCGTATCGAACTTGTGCCTCTTAGGATCCTTACAGGATGCACCAAAAAAAAGTGCTCCGTTACATTTTTAAGATGATTGTAGGTTCAAAGCTTTGCTTTTTCACCAATCAAAGAAAGAAGGTAAAAGGAATGTACCTGGAGCATGCACCCCCTTTACACCCCGGAAAGAAATGGTTTTGTGCGATTGATCTGCGGTAATTACCTGTTTAACAAAATCACGCAATTTCACGGGCAGAATAAATGGCACGGGAAATGTATAATTGGCACGCATACAAATGATTTAAACCTACAAAATAAAAACACTAAAAACCATGGTTTTAGGAGCCATTGCCCTAGAGCTGATAGGAGTTAATGTTTATAATGCCAAGTGTGATATTGCCGCTTGTTTGGCGGTAATTGCTTCTTCTAAAGAAGCAATAAAATAATTAAATATAGATTAATATGGAAAATTTTGATGGAAACTGGACTTTTATTGATGTCGAAGGAACTGGTAATTATGCTACAATAATTGAAGATAAAGTCAATGAATTAAAGGTTGATGTTAAAAGCATACAATCATTTGTTGCAGGGCACTATTTTAGAATCTTTGCTGTAGATAATAGCAATAATCCAAACGTTAAGCCAACTCATTGGAAATTACGTAATATCGAAGGTACAGGGTCTGCTTGGATTCAACAATTAGACCAATTATTGGGTTCAGGAAAAATCCATATTTTAGGTTCTAATAGTGTTGGAACTGTGTTTTACCTGCAAAACGATTAACTTAATACTGAAATAAAGGTTGATAATCTGATTTAAGTGATGATTTGATGGGTGGTATTACTTTCCAGCCAAGTTCCCATTATGTACCTGGCGAAAACTCTTTCAGTATTACTGTTGGAGAATTCAGTTTTGAACTGGATGTAAGCTGGGTTTATTAATAGGTGAATATTAAAACTAAATATAACGAGTGTGATATAGCCGTTTGTTAGCAAGCATTAACTGTATCACATCAAAATATTTAGTGAAATTTAAAAACCCAAAATAATAAAATATGGAATTAGCAGACTATTTAACCATCGCAGCAATAATATTAGGACCAATTGCATCAGTTCAAATTCAAAAACTTTTAGAACGAAGAAAAGAAACAAAAAAAGAAAAAGTTCGAATATTTAGAATTTTAATGGGCACAAGAGGTTCTAGTTTGTCCAAAGCACATGTTGAAGCTTTAAATCAAATTGACTTAGTTTTTGAGGATAAAGAATATCAATCGGTTAGAATGGCATGGGGTGAATACCTTGATAACCTACACCAAACTTTTGACGATAATACTTTCTCCGTTTGGGTTAATAGAAATGAAGACCTCTTGACAAATTTGTTATATCAAATGGGCTTGGCTTTAGGATACAATTATGATAAAGTTGCAATTAAAAGAAATTCATATACACCTGTAGGTCATTCAAACGTGGATAATGAAAATCAATCTATCCGAACAAACTTAATAGAAGTACTTAAAGGAGAAAAAATCCTGCCAATGCAGCTAATACTTGACGAAGAAGAATTAAAGGGTCAAAAGGAATTACGTGATTTAATGTCTAATTATTACAAGCAAGAATTACGTAACAACAATGGCTAAAAAAACGCTTGCTAACACGCACTATATTTAATGCTAAGTAAAGTTGTAGGCAGAAAACAAGAGACCCGTTGGCCTTGAAGCATTAATTTTTAATATAGAGTGTGATATAGCCGCTTGTTACATGCAAGCTAATACAAACAAAAAATAATAAATAAAATGAACAAGAATTACCTATTAATCCTATCAATTGCAACAATGGCTATTTCATGTGGTCCAAGTCAAGAAGAAATAAAAGCAAGAGAAAAACAAATATCCGACTCATTAGAAGTTGTAAAACAAGACTCCATTAAATTGGTAAATGAGAGAAAAGAATTAGAAAGAATCCATCTTCAAAAAATTGAGGTTGGGCAATCTCTAATGGAAACAAACCTCGCAAATATCATTGACAGACTTAAGGTTAAGCAAGGCCAGGAAAAAGCTGAATTAAACCGAATTAACGAATTTCAATGGGGAAGAGCTCAATCAACAAAGGACAACCAATTAATAGCTCAACAACAAAAAATTGATATTATTAATGATAACATTCGGAGAATAGAAAAGGAAAAATCTATGTCGAAGCTTTTTAATTCTTTTGACTTTCAAAGCTCTCCAAAAGGAACAGTAGAACATTTGTTTTATGCAGCTCAAAATGATGACTATAGCAAAGTTCGACATTTATTAGACCCATATGGAGAATACAATTCTGATGCTCGCCAAATTTGTCTTGTGGAAATGCTACCTTCAGACCAAAAAGCTGAATGGAAATTAATTTTTGAAAATGGCAGAATTATGAGTGAACCCGTAATATCCGAAAACCATGCGGAAGTTGAAATAGCAATTGGAGCAACTTCAAATAGATTAGAAAAAATAAAACTGATTGAACACATGGAAAAATGGTATATTATGAGCTTATAGCCCGCCTGCATGTAACAATCTCTATATTTAATGCTTTAAATTGGGGTTAGGAAAGTCCTTCTCTCGTAGTCCGTTAAAGTGTAATTTTGGATTTTAACCGAAGAAAAATTAAAACAAAAATTAAACGTTAACTCGGTTCGCAGCTTCCGAAACTTCGGTATTCGAAACCGCACTAAACATAGAGTGGCGTTATATTCTACTATGATTACACCACCAAAAAAAATCATTAACAAAGGGATTGACCCGTTTATATATATGGATGCGACTGAATTTCATGATACAGCTGAACTAATTAAAGGAGGAAATAAAACAAGAGCATTAATTGTTAACTACGCATTCTCAATTGAACTCTACATTAAGTGCTTATTTGTTACAACTGAATTTAACCTTATTGATAAGCCAGGATATCCTAACTATAAACGCTCAATTAAAACTTTAAGAGATCCCAAACACGATTTATTAAAACTGTTCGAAAAGCTACCTATATCAGACCAGTCAGAAATTTCAAATTTATATTCTAATAAATACCAGGCTAAAATTTCAGAACATTTGAATGAAATCAAAGGAGACTTTATTAAATGGCGATATGCTTTTGAAAAGCAGCAATTGTCTTCATGTACAAGTGCACTTGAACAAATCTCTGATACCTTAAAGGAATATATTGAAAATCAAATGCGTGAAGGAAAATTCAAAAGACAATCATAGGCTACTTGCCATATAATAAACGTTACAATCATATTCAACACAAAAAAGCCCCTTTCCATCAACCGGAAAGGGGCTTTAAGGAGAATGCTGTTGAATTTATTGCTAATATTTGGAAACAAGAACAAGAAAACGGGAAGTAACCCCAGATAAAAACAACAATGAAAGATCTATTTAAATTTATTAAATCCTTAATGGAAGGTTCTAAATCAAGGTTGAAAAACCCTTAATTCGAAATATCATATGTCAAATAAATACTATTGGTTAATTTATTCAGTTTTCGTCATCGAATCAATTTTTCTTTTGATTGGAATTAAAATTGGGAAAATTACCTATGGAATTGATGTTGCAACACCTTTATCCGCTATCGGAATTTTTGCAGCCTTAGTAATTATTAGCATTTTAACCTTTATTCCGGTAATAAATAAAAATAAAGAATATATAATATATAAAATCCTCCTATCGATAGCGCAAATATTACTCATTATTAGCTATTTAACTGATGACCAATTTGCGTTTTTATAAGACGGAAATTGGGACTGTCAAGAAGTGGACGAAAAAATATCTAGCTACAATTAGCTCTAAATTTAATGCTTAGTATTGT
This sequence comes from uncultured Flavobacteriales bacterium, assembly GCA_913062955.1. Taxonomy (GTDB): domain Bacteria; phylum Bacteroidota; class Bacteroidia; order Flavobacteriales_G; family Salibacteraceae; genus CAJXZP01. The sequence goes on from CAJXZP010000056.1 coordinate 21,893, forward strand.
GTATCAGAAAGTAAGAGTAACGTTACCACACACACACAAAAAGCCCCTTTCCATCAACCGGAAAGGGGCTTTTTTATGCCTATTCTTTTAATGAATAAAATGCCTCAGAAACTCTGCTTGCTCCTGAATTCCTTCGGCAAAATTGGCTCGCTCAAGGGGCGTCATTACATCAAAACGCATTGAGCTGCAAGCGGCAACCAAAACCTCCAGCGCATCGGCTTCGGGGTTTGGATGATGGTCTTGCAAGGTGTTTACTAATTCACGAGTTTTCTCCTCGTAGATTGATTGTTTACTCTTTTCTGTTTGCATGTCTGAAAAGTTTAAAATGCGCAAAAGCCCCGCTGTAGCTGTGCAAACACAATTCAGAGAATTGAGATTACCCTTGTTTCCTAGGGGTGCAGCATGGCGGAACTTTCGCTTATCGTAAAAAAAATAATTCAGATTTTCATCTAAATTGTGTTTGCATAACAAATATAGTCAATTTCTGATTTTGGGGGATTTCTATACCTAAAAGTTGTTTTATGGGGTGCTCCAATAATAATACCCCCACCCTATTAACCGGGGTGGCTTACGGTTAAAATCATCCCTCCATCAAATAAGTAACCAATGAAGGCAAATTGGTGTTGCCGCTGAAATAAATGAGTATTTCGTACACGTAAATGGTGGTGAAACTTATGGTTGTAATTAGCGAAACCATTAGAGCGATATCACCCTGTTTTTTAATGCGTTTGAGTTGTTTATTTGAATTCATGGTTTTAGTTATTTATGGGGGATAAAACGGTAAAATATTCGACACCACCGCTTACTTCACGGCCACCGTGTTGGCTTAAAACGATTTTGGTTTTTTTATCGACTTTTGGAAGCCCCGGATTGAAAATGAACTGGTTATACTTACAAAAGGCCAATAGGCGTTTTTTGAACATTTGTGGCGATCCACTAAACTTGGTACCTACTACTTTTTCGTAATCTTTATGCATTTCATGTCGGGATATGCGTTGCTCTAAACGGGTAACCGTACTGGTTCCGCTGTCTAAGGGTTCGGTAAAGTATTGATCGGCCCAAAGCATAAAGCTCTCGCCCATTTGCGCACGGTATTGGCGTGTTGTGAGGTCGTTGTTTGGCGTTTGCACCAATCCTATCTGTAAATACAATTGCACGCACCTAAAGGCAAGGTTCAAGAAACGGTTGTACTCTTCGGAATCCCACTCATCAAAGAACATGTGACCAAATTCTGATTCGTCACTTGGTTTGCGTTCATCGGTATAATAATCGGAAAAGGAAGTGAAAAATACCCGATCTCGTGCGCTCGAATTGTTGGCTGTTGGTATAGGATAATGGTTGTTTGCGGTTGGCTGTTCGCTATTCGATGTTCGCTGTTGGCTGTTGGTATAGGATAATGGACAATGGATAATGGACTATGGTTGTTGGCTGTTGGCCATTTGCTGATTGCCTTTTTTTTGTCTTAGTCTTAGTTTTAGTTTTAGTCTTTTTTTTCCTT
>CAJXZP010000057.1 GCA_913062955.1 uncultured Flavobacteriales bacterium
CCTACATTTTCATATTTCGGTGCTAGCTAAATCAGAGCATAGCAAATATGTCACTAGTGCCATATAATGAAAAAAAAATCTGGTGATGGGAGCCAACGCTACCCTATGGTTTAGTGCCGGGTAACTAAATTAATACCGCTAAACTAATAACTTTTGCGGAGCTTAGCCTTGCGCTGAGCCAAATTAAGATTTATGAACCATAAATTCCCCGGCATGGATGCAACATGGCATTTTGGTATCAGATAACCTTGAGCAAAAGTTATGGAGCAAACCCACTTACCTTTTTGGATACCCCCGAGCCTAACCTCTGCGCGGCATTAACTATAGGGATTGTTGGTGTTCGTTTCATTTTATGAATGTAGTCAAAAAGTATACAGTTGGCTTTATTCCAATTATTTTATACGATACTACATTATCTTTCTTCTTCAATTTGTCAGAATCTAGTACAAATTCAGAGGAACACGGAAAACTAATTTGATAGTACCTGTAATCGTTTTTCCTTTTGTTTCCGTTGCAACTAAAAAGAGTATTTTTAAGTTCTGGATAAATCTTAGTTAATTCAGAAATTGCTCCTTTAGTGTCAATTCCTATGCTATGAAGATTGCTAAAGCTGATTTCGATTGTGAATGTAAAGTCATTTTTGAAGTTGTTTTTATTGGGATTTTTCACGTTTCCATATTGACTGAACATATATTGAAATTTAGATGAATAATAAAAATCAATATCGCTTATCAGTAATTTTCTCTTTTTTTTAGTCAAATTGTTTGAACCTATAATGGGTTCCGTTTTCTCCATTTTAATAGGTTGAAAATATTTTTTCAGCTCTCCAAAATCAAAATTCCTTTGGCTATCAAATACGTACTCTTCGAATATTTTATTGTCTTTATATAAAGAAATTACGAATTCATGATAGCCATCTATTTGTTTGTCAAGATTACATTCGAATTCAGATTTTAGTGAATCCAAAATTTTATAATCATTTATGATAGTCAAATTTTGATCCAACTCTCCAAACCCCTTTAACGTAGTGTCATGAACAATCTCGTTTAATACAAGAGTCCATTTACCGGAATTAAAATCTAGTTGTTCAATTGGTCTTGTTAAACTGGAAATGGGAGTTTGACCCCTCAGGGGGAAACTAAAGAAATAAATTAGTAATGATATTGTAAGTAATAATTTCATTTTAATGAACACCAACGCTACCCTATGGTTTAGTGCCGGGTAACTAAATTAATAGCGCTAAACTAATAACTTTTGCGGAGCTTAGCCTTGCGCTGAGCCTAATTAAGATTGCTGAACCATAAATCCCCCGGCATGGATGCAACATGGCATTTTGGTATCAGGTAACCTTGAGCAAAAGTTATGGAGCAAACCCTATTACTTTTTAGATACCCCTGAGCCTAACCTCTGCGCGGCATTAACTATAGGGATTGTTACCACACGTAATTTATATCTTTTTTTTTAATCCATCCTAAGAAATAATCAACATCTAGATTTCCCCAATTTTTACCGTCAACTTTTAATCTAACAAAAACGAGTTCTTGTCCTTCATGTTTAGTTTCCAATATGAAATTCCCATCAACCTTTTGATTCAGAAAATATACTTCTTTGATATTTCCTTTTTTCAGGGAGTAAACATGTAAAGAATCGAATTTCATTTCTATCCTTTTGGTTTCATCAATGGTAATATTTTCAGGGATTTCCGAAAATTTAGAAAAAGCAGTTGTTGATTTTAAAACAGCTGAATCATTTTGTTGTTCTATAAAATAGTAATAGTCAAAAGGAAAATCACAACATGCCCATTGGAATGTTTCATATCCAATAATTTTTCCTTTTTCCTCTTCAATATTAACGACTATAAATCCTGGTATTTTTTGATAACTCCAACCATCAGGTTGTTTGATCATAGAATAAATACTTTGAAAATCCCACAAATAATTTAGTCTGTCATAAATGAAATCATATTCATTATCATCATTTAATCTAACAGCATGAATATTTCTCTCCAACTCCAAAGGTAGAGAGTCTGCAAAATTGTCAAACTGTTCTTCGAATTCTGAATACCTACCATAACCTGTGAAATAATAACAACTGGAGGTATCAAGTAGAAAAATCAATTCTTTTAATAACTCTGCTTTCTCTTTCTTGGAAATATGTTTTTCTAGCGGATTAAAATCAAATTGAATGGATTCCAAGGATGCTGAATCTGATTTTGGCGGAATTCTATATTCTGTTTGTGAAAATGCTTTAAAACAAGTCAAGATTAGTATGAAAGGAAGTAATTTCATTTTTATGTGTGGTAACAATTGGATATATCATATGTGATATATCTGTAATATGTCTTTATGTCAAATTTAGGCTATCAAATGGACTGGAAATACTTTTTATGTTATTTGTTGCTACCTGGGTGTAGGTTTCTGTAGTTCGTGAACTCGAATGGCCAAGTAATACTTGGATATAACGTAAATCTGTTCCGGATTCTAATAAATGAGTGGCAAAACTATGTCTCAACATGTGAGGGGTAACTCTTTTGAAAATTTTTGCCTTATGGGCTGCGTTGCTAACAATTTTCCCTACGCTTTGACCACTATAGGGGTGTCCTTCTCTTCCTTCAAATAAATAAGTTTTAGGAGTCCACTCCTTATAATAAATTCGTAATTCTTTTAGTACCAATGGACTCAGAATAGTAATTCGATCTTTATTGCCCTTCGCTTGAATCACATTAATCACCATCCGTTTACTATCAATGTCTTCGAATTTTAGGTTTAATAATTCCGCTCTACGCAATCCTGCAGAATACAATAAGCCAATGATACACCGGTGTTTAATGTTAGAGGTGCAATTAATAAGCATTTGAACTTCCTCCGAACTAATTACTTTAGGTAGTTTATCCCGCTTTCTGGGTCTTTCAATGGCATAAAATCGATTAGGCATACCCAGTACAATTTCATAATAAAATTTTATGCTATTCACCATCTGGTTCAAATAGGAATCGGATTTCCCATCAATAACAAGTTGTTGCAAGTAGGCCTTTATCTGTAACTCGCCAATTTCAATCAAGGGTACCTCCTTAAAATGATTAATGAATTTTTCAAACAGACTGATATATATTTTGGCCGTGTTTAGCGCGTAAAGTCTAAGTTCTAATTTTTGATAAAAGTCTTCTGGACAAGCCCTATAACCAACTGGAAGTTTTCGATCCCTGAAATTATTTACCGTAATGGGAGTAAGGCCCTTGGCCTTTGTTTTGCTTTCAAAATAGTTGGATGTATTTACCCATACCGTCCCATTAAAAGTATCGAAAATATCGTTCATATTAACCGGGTTGTTCCGTATATAGGCCATCCCATATTCCTTACTCCATTTAACATTAGGAATACTCTTTAGTAAGTTCTGAATCAACTTGTTTGGCCGGAATTGTATGCCAATTTGCTTATTCCCATCAATAAGTAAATGTTTTAAAGTAATAATATTTTGAAAATTGGATACCATGGAGTAAAAATAAAGGGCGAAAGGGATATAAAATAAAATAACCGTATATTTAAACGTTTAATAGACGTGTAATGTACATGTAATCAGTGCTTATGAGAAAATGCTTGAACTGCTCCGAAGTGATAGAAGGAAGAAGCGATAAAAAATATTGTTCCTCCTATTGTAAATCCACGTATCACAATGTGCAAAATCAAAATAAACCCGATCGCATATTTACACGCATCGACAAACAGCTGAAATTGAATCGGATAATTCTTAAGTCGTTCAATAAAGGAGGTAAATCTATCGTACGAAAATCAAAATTGGTGAAGGAAGGCTTCGACCCTAATTTCTTTACACATTATTGGAAAAACCAAAAAGGAGCGGTGTATTTGTTTTGCTACGAATTTGGCTTTTTACACAAAAGAGAAAAGGAGATCGATAAATATGTATTAGTGGATTGGCAAGACTATATGTCGCAAGATTAATTGCAGCCTGGTGGTAATTGGGTTCTGTTTTCATGCAATGCGCTAAACTCTGGGTAATCCCATACTTACATTCAAATTTAAATAGGACGGAAGTTAAATAAGCCAAATTGCTGGAAGTATACCCTGGTGATTGAAGAAGAAGTCAGAGTATCGCAGAAGGGCCTAGCCATTAAAATCGGATATATTATTTTTCTGAGCGATGATAGGATAAAAAAATGTAGAGCTCCAACCTACAAATAGGAGGGAGCTCTACATTTTCTGAATTCGCACTTTTGATAGAATAAAAGTGCAAAGCTGATCTGTTTTAAATACTATGGATATGGTGGAGTATTACTCCCTTTGCATTAAAAATATTTGGCCAATGAAAACTGAATGAAACTATCGTTTCTTAATAAATATAGAAATTCGGATTTTGCAATGTTGAAAAATCCAGATGATTCAATGGTGAACTTCCAAGAGTCTCCAATTCTTCGATTGGCTTCTACCACATAACGAGTGGATTGGTTGTTTCGGTCAATAATAACGCCACCTACAAAATCGGTACTTTGCCTATCATTGAATGCAAATCGAGTCCCAAAAAAGAAATCATCATCCATCGAACTAATCAACTCAATACCTCTATTGTCATAGTTATACTCGGCCATAAGACCAATATCAATCCCCGATTTATAAATATTACTAAATGTGTATTCGCCACCTACCGTAAAGGCATTTATGGATTTACGATCGCTTACTCGGTAAATCAACTCTCCTTTCCATAACATAGAACCCGTAGAGGCTTGTAAATCCAATCCCGATTGGTTGATTAACTCATAATGTGTATTGAAATTTACGCCATCTTTTGTTTCCAATAAAGGGGCCCGACTCGAACCGTAGAAATGGGACAGGCCAATATCAAATATACCCATGGAATTGGACCATCTTACAGCTAAATCCGGACTATATTCGTCTCTATTTCCTTCAAAAGTGGTGCGGCTTTGGTCCACACTAAAAGGGGGACGTAGTCGGCCTTGGGGTCCCGGGAATTTCATCTGACGGAAATACGTCATGGCGTAAAAGTCAAGGGTTCCCCATTTAGGCGACCAGGAGGCATGCACCATGGGTTGCCCTAGTTTTTGCTCCAAATCAAAACCTTCCAACGCATCGGATTGGTTGATGATATCTACAACATGATTGGATTCTGTAACTCCCCAAAATATTTTTTTTACGCCAACCGATACTTCCCATTTTTTGTAAATGTGCTGCCAATACAACTCTCGCACATCGGCATGGGTTCTTTTGGTGTCGTATTGATCAATTCGTCCAAAACCAGTGAACTGTAAAATATCCTTCCCTTTATTCCATTCCAAATAGATTTCAGGTTGAAATACCATCGAAAAATATTCGTTGTGCTGGCCATCATATAACCCATCTTCTGGAAAATAACGGTAATCAACTTTGAAATTTCCCGATACCTCCTTGTAAATTTTAGGTTCTTTCTTTTTCGTTTCCTGAGCGAAAGAACTTAGCGAGAATGTAAGAAAGGAAGCCATGACTAACATGACTTCCCATTTAAATAGTTTCATTATTTGGCTCTCTTAAGTGCGTTTTGTGAGAAATCAGAATCAACTAAATCAATCCCAAATTGGTAATCCGAAAAAGCTAAGGAAGTCTCCTTGCCATTTTGGTGATTTACCATTTTCATGGTGTTAGCTCTCCAATACTCAGAGGCGTACTGGTTGTATTTAGAATAAGTCAACGTTTTGAGTAAAGCATCCTTACGGTCGTAAAACTCTACTTTCTCTGGTCTGAAATTGTCCTTGTTGTACCAAACAATATTTCGTTTATACCCCGAAGTTTTTGAAACAGGATAACGTTCTAACTTGTAACAATCTTGCCCATTAACACTTTCATCGGAAATGTACTTGTAGGTATATTTTTCTACTTCTTGTGAGGATAAATCTTCAAATGCAAATTCACTTCCCATAAATGGTCCCGATTTATTAGAAGATGAAATTCTCTTTACTCGATCTATCGCAGGAAGAAACAACCATTGGTCATCATCGCCTGTTTTATGCGTAAATGTCATACTCGCAGTTCCCTTTACATCTCTAGGGGTATCAAAAATGGTCATGGATTTATCTCCTTCATTTTCTACCTCCAAAGAATACCCATGCATTTGACGGATGGTTATTTGCCCATTCCTGTTGGTTAATGTCATCACCAATCGGTTGGATGAACTTACCCATCCATTGTCGGCTTTCTCCGCTTTTACAGCAATTTCAAGTCCCGTTTGAGCCGGGGCAAATGCAAATATGGCGGCCGAAAATGCTAATCCTATCGATACTCTAATTAAATTTTTCATCTTGTTTGTTTTGAATTATGATACCATTGCAGCAATGGCAGGTTTGTTTTTTTCTTCTTCTGTAGGTAGTTGATCTTTTGTTTTTGCTGGATCAGCAACGTTTGATTTGGTGCTTTTTTTATCGAAGGCTAATAAAAGAGCCGGCAATAACATCAAGTCCAATACCAAGGCAACTACAATGGTAATAGCTGTTAATTTTCCCATATTGGAATTGAAGCCAAACGAGGATTGAATTAATACCGAGAACCCAGCTACCAATATTATGGTGGTTACAATGACCGCGTTTCCAACCGTACTAAAGGTGTAACGAATAGCATCCTCAGCCGATTTACCCATCTCTTTACGGGCCCGGATGTATTTGGATAACAAGTGAATGGTATCATCTACTACAATTCCTAAGGTCATTCCCAAAACCACACTTACCGCCATATCAATTTGGCCATTTACTATTCCCCAAATTCCAAATGCGACACCAATAGGGGCAATGTTAGGGACAAAGCTTAAGGCGCCATATTTGAAACTTCCAAATACAAATACCAGAATGAAAGAGATAAGAACCAAGGCTCCAAATCCACTTTGTAACATACTATCCATATTGGTTTTAGTAATATGCGAGAACATTAATGCCGTACTAATTCCATAAGAAAACATATGGGCCGGTGCATTATCGTGTAACCATTGTTCGGATCGGGCGGCTAAAGCCATGATTTCATTACTAGACACATTTTTAAGGGTTACTGTAAAGCGTGTTTCCGATTTGTCTACATTGATTTGATTATTTAAATCTAATCCGTAGGGAAGCGACATTTCATACAGTAATAAATATTGAGCGGCTTCATTTTTTGCACTCGGTATCGCATAGAAAGCAGCATCATCTCCGTGCATCGATTTATTCACCCTTTTCATGGTTTCTGAAAACGAGTTGACATGCATTACCTCCGGTTGCGACATAAACCATTGATCAAATTCATCCAGTTTTTGAAGATATACGGGATCACTAATTCCATCACTGGCTCCTGATCCTAAGGAATATTCAATGTTGTAAATACCCGTCAAGTTTTCGCTAATAAAATCGGTGTCGGTACGGAACTTTACACTGGTATCAAAAAACTCCACAAATTCATTATTCAATACGTTTTTTAAGGAATAGGCACTTAATCCAACGACTAATAGGACAGATCCAACCAGAACCTTTCTATTATTCGCAATGACAAACTCAGCTAATTTATCAACGAAACTGGGTCCCTTTTTTTCCGATTCCTTTTGTTGTTTTACTTTCACAGGTAATATAGCCATCAATGCAGGTAGTAATCCCATGGAGAATACAAATGCAGCTACAACGCCCATTGCCGTTATGTTTCCAAGGTCATGAAAAGGAGCCCCTTCTGCAAAATTTAAGGTTAAAAATCCAATTACCGTAGTTGCACTGGTAAGAAATACCGGCATGGCATTGATTCGAATACTTTCAATAATTGCTGTGTTCTTGGACATTCCCTTCCGCATAAATTGAAGCATCGAGACCAGTAAATGAATATTATCAGCAATAGCCAAAGTCATAATCATGGTAGGTGCCGATGAGGATGGGCCCGTTAATTGAATCCCTAACCAACCCGCCATTCCCATGGCTGCCATGATAGAAAATAACAATACAAAAAGGGATGTGATCATTCCACTCACACTTTTTGTGGTTATTAATACGGTGATTAATATGATTAAAAACATTAACGGAATTAGCGTAGCCATATCATTCATTGAACTTTCGGCAAAGGCTCCATTCAACATAATTATCCCCGATAAATAGGTGTTGTGATCCGGGTGCTTGGCTTCCCATTCTTTGACCATATTCCGCGCATAATTCATCACAATCATCGGGGCCTCCATACTATCTGCGGGCAGATTTACCGTGATGTTTACCGCTGTGATCGAGCCTTCTTCATTAATGATTCGGTCGAGCAATAAGGGTTCATTGATCGCTATTTTTTTGATTCTTGCTAACTCAGCTATGGATTTGCTTGCCGCATCCGAGGCCAAATTTTCCACATACATATCATCTCCTTCCGAGTGGGTGTATTGGTAATTAGATAAAGCATCTACTCGGGTGGAAAATGGGGTTTGCCACGCCATTTGCTCTAAATCTTCTATAGCTGCCAAGGTTTCTTTTGTAAAAACCTTTCCGCTTTTGGGCTCTATAACAATAAATACGTTATCGTCCTTGGTATACTTTTCTTGTAAGCCATCAAATGCCAACACTTGCGGATTGTCGGCATCAAAAAATACGTGATAGTCGTTGTTAAATTTTAAATTCTGTCCGCCACTTCCTAGGAGCATTGCCATTAGGATAGCTCCAATAAGAATGAACCAGCGCCTTTTAATTACCCAATTGGCGTACTGTGTAATTTTGGTATTGTTTGTTTCTTTTTTCATGTGTACTTAGGTATTTTCTTTGAATTGCAATTGTTGTTCTTGATTTCGGTTTATTTGATTTACGTGTTATTCTGATGTTGTATTATACGAAGTTCGTAGTATTAGTTCAAAAAAATACGCATATTTCTATGCGTTGAATAAATTTTGAGATTGCAATACTACGAACTTCGTAATATATCACCAAAAAAAATCGAGTTATTTTTCTCGATTCAAAATTTTCGGGATTAATTCCATATGCTTGATTAAGTCTTCTTGCTCTTTTTCAGAGAATTCGGATAGAATTTGTTCCGACATGTTCATTTTATCTTGCATAAAAGTGTCGTACGTTTCTTTCCCTTGCGAAGCCAAAGTAACCAAAACTACCCTGCGATCCTCATTGGAATGGTACCGGGCTAAATAGTTTTTCTCTACTAATTTATCCACAATACTGGTAAGTGTACTCAACGGTGCTGCCATTTTTTCGGCAATTTCGCTCATTTTAACATTTTGTTTGATCCCCACAAAATTAATGATCATGAGTTCCTTTTCATTCAATTTGCCACAACGCATACAGCAGTCATCAACCTCACGTTTGATCCCCTGCATGAGGTTGAACATGGCATGAATAAACTTCGTTAGATTTACTTCTTTAACTTCCACTTTTGTAAATTAATTATTTCGACTTTCGAATAATACAAAACTATGTCAAAAAATCAAAAGGAAACGTCTCCTTTATTAATTTTAAGAAATTAACGATTCTATAGGTTTGATTCCTAGATGCTTTTTTGTTTACCATCAGTATTGATAGTCTTGATAGGCTAAATATCTAGCTTAAATAAAGCGTTTTGTTTCGTGGTGCGCGTCCATGAAATAGGAAGGGGGGCCGGTTTTGTACGGAAAACAGGAATAAAAAGGATTTATTTTTTGGGAGGTTTGAGTTTTACCAAGATTCCTTTGATACTTTCCATATTTAACGGAAATTCTAGTATGACGTGCATAAAACTTAAAAATAACGATACCAGAAAACCGAGTCTGAAGTCGATGTAGTACAGAAATAAACTACCTAACCATATCCCACCAATTCCGATTGATTTTTTTAGGTTTAACATACGATGCCATTTTATTACGGTGGTTTTTGAAAACCAATTCAGGTAATGGTAACAGTAAATAAAAGACATAAACATCATTAACCGGAGTTCTAAAGTTTCATAGAAAAAGAAGGAACTGCCATCCGATAATCCTAAAAATTGGGCTATGGATACCGGGATCCTGTAAAATTCATTGGCGACAAAAATCGCCTTAAAGGAATCATTAAATAAATAATTCGCAGGATCTAGTGGAATCACAAAAATGAGGCACGGAGCAAGAAGAGTTAAAAATACCGCGAGGTAGCCAAATGCACTATTGGATTTGATCGTCCCGTACACCATGAAAATTAAGGTGAAAAAATAGACGTGAATGATGGTGGGTACAAACGTGCCAATTAAAAGATGGAAGAATTCTAAATCATTTAGGAATAAAACGAATACTAGACCTGTAATTGAAAAAATAACCCATCCTCGTTTGGATATAATAAATTGGTTTCCAATAGCCAATAACAAACAAATAAACAAAACACTGTTTGACCAGGAGCTAATGAAAACCATGGATTCACCTATCCAGTTATTCCTAATTCCATATTCGTAATATAAACGTGGAGCAAAGAGAATAAGGGCTGAAATAATGCCAATAGATAACCAGAGCCATTTTTTGGAATTGAAATAATAGTTTTTATCATTCAACCAATTAATTTCCGTTACATAATGCAAGGGTCCTAAAATAGCATAGGTGATCAGGAAGAGTTCTAAAGGAAATAAATACGCCAAGAATGCAGAGATAGCAATCAAAATAATATTCAGTTTGTCTGGTATATTATTCATGGTAATGAAGTTATCTGTAGCTATAAAAAATAGTGAAAACTAATGGCTTGATGAGGCCTACTAAAGTATCATAATTGCGAGAAGGGACAATAGTAAAAATAACAAAGAGAGGTTTTACATTCTATCTATTAGCTGGAGGTGTTTTGGGTAAGAAGTGAAGTTATATTTTGTTTGCCCAGGGATGGGGCTTCCGAATAGAATATTTTTTTGTCGAAGATTCAAAATTGTTTTTCGTCAGGTAATCAAAGCCTCATTTTGTTAATATTTTCATCGCATATCCTTCCTTCAGAATCGTTCAGTTCATGTAGTTTTGAAATTACTCCATTTCCAATAAATGGCTTTGAATTATGTCTAAAGAAAATCAAGTGAAATGCCCTAATTGTGGAACATCCATCGATGTTCAGGATATATTATCACACCAATTAGAAGATGAAATCAAACAAGAGTTTCAGGTTAAATTAGCCGCAGAAAAAAGGAAGTACGAACTGGAGCGTGAATCTTTAAGTGAGGAGAAACAAAAATTTGCGGAAGCCAAAAAGAGAGAGAACGAAGCTTTTCAAGATCGCTTAGAAAAGACCTTAAGGGAACAAAAACGGCTCTTGGAACAAAAGTTAAAAGCTAAATTGGAGGAGGAGCAACAGGATCAATTCATTGCGCTTCAAAAAGAATTGAATGAACAATCGGAAAAGGTACGTGAATTAAATCGTGCCAAAGCCGAGGTTGAAAAACTGAAACGCGAAAAAGGAGAGTTGAAAGAAGCCGCTGAAGCCGAGGCTCAAAAGCGATTAAATGAAACCTTGTTGACCGAAAAAGAAAAAATTAGAAAACTAGAGGAAGAACGGAATGAGTTGCGTTTTAAAGAAATGCAAAAACAACTCGAAGACCAAAAGAAGTTGACCGAAGAAATGAAACGTAAGCAAGAGCAAGGTTCCATGCAATTGCAAGGGGAGGTACAAGAATTGGCTATTGAAGAGTGGTTGGCTTCTAAGTTTCCACTCGATACCATCGATGAAATTAAAAAAGGAGCTCGTGGAGGCGATTGCCTTCAGATTGTAAATACACGATCGGTTCAAAATTGTGGTACCATTTATTACGAGAGTAAACGAACCAAAGATTTTCAGCCTACTTGGATCGAGAAGTTTAAAGCAGATATTCGTGAAAAAGGAGCTAATATCGGAGTTTTGGTGACCGAAGTGATGCCTAGCGATATGGATCGGATGGGCTTGCGTGATGGAATTTGGATTTGTAATTACGATGAGTTTAAAGGTTTGTGTGCCGTGTTACGAGAGTCTATTATTCAATTAAGTACCGCCATTAGTTCGCAAGAGAATAAGGGCGATAAAATGGATTTGTTGTACACCTTTTTAACCAGTAATACCTTCCGGATGCAAATAGAAGCCATCGTAGAAGGTTTTACAACCATGAAAAACGATTTGGATAGTGAAAAACGATCCATGCAACGTATCTGGAAACAACGCGACAAACAAATTGAAAAAGTTATTACCAATACCATTGATATGTATGGTTCCATTAAAGGTATTGCCGGAAACGCAGTGCAGTCAGTCAAGGCCTTAGAGCTTCCGGGTGGCGATGACGAAGAGTTGTTTTAATTTTTGATTATTTAGAATCAATGAATACCGCTAAAAATGGAATGAAATACGTATCGGATGTCAGGTTCTGGATCCTTCTGTTTTTTGTCATTCGATTATATGGTATAACCTTTCCACCTTTGGAAGTAGGGCATAACTGGCGTCAAACCACCGTGGCCATGGTGAGCCGGAATTTCCTCGAAGTAGATGCTAATATATTGTACCCTCGAGTAGATATTGGAGGCGAAAAAACGGGAATTACCGGAATGGAATTTCCTGTATTTAATTACCTTATTTATGGTGCGGCCCAAGTGTTTGGTTACCAACATTGGTATGGCCGCTTCATCAACTTGGTGGTTTCTAGTTTTGGCTTGTATTTTTTTTACCTCTTGATTCGGAAATACTTGGAAGAAAAAACAGCCTTTTATGCGACCCTAATATTGGGCGTTTCCATCTGGTTTCAGTTTTCTCGTAAAATAATGCCCGATACCTTTTCCATGTCTTTGGTCATTGCCAGTTTGTATTATGGCACCTATTTCCTGGAACAAAAAAAGAATCAATGGGTGAATTTAATGGCCTTTTCCATCCTGTTTCTTTTAGGTGTTTTGTCCAAATTACCATCCGGATACTTATTGGTGCTTCTGGTTTTGTTTCTTCCCAACACCACTGTTAGTTGGCGTAAAAAAATCGTTTTTGGTGCCTTGAGTTTGCTCGTTCTCATGCCCGTGTATCTGTGGTATTTTAAGTGGGTGCCGCGTTTAGTGGAGGAATTTGGTTTTTGGCATTTCTTTATGGGAATCAGTTTCAGCCAAGGGGTGCAAGAATTAATGGGCGATATGCCCCGAACCCTAAGTCGGTTTTACGATACGGCTCTGAAATTTAGCGGATTTATTGCCTTTTTAATAGGTCTGTTTTTCATGTTTAAAAACCGTCAATCCTTCTTGAAATGGATCATCGGTCTTTCATTGCTGCTATTCTCCATAGTGATTATGAAAGCGGGCTTGAACTTTTCTAAACATAATTATTACATTATTCCATGGGTTCCAGTAATGGCATTAACAGCCGGGTATGGCTTGGCACAACTCAAAAACCTAAAATATACCTATTTCATCTTGGCGTTCATCATGGTAGAAGGTATAGGGAACCAACATTCCGATTTTATTATTAAACCAGAGGTTGAATTTATGATAAATCTGGAGCCTGAATTGGATGCCATTTCCAGTAAAGAAGATCTGTTTTTTATTAATAGTGGCGATTATCCAACGGTGATGTATTTCGCTCACCGTAAAGGATGGGTAGGTACGAATGCCCAGATCCAAAATCCAAGGCATCAGGAAGAAATGAAATCAAACGGGTTGAAATACATTTTGATTCTGAAAAATAGATTTGGGACTACCGTTGATTTACCAGACTTGACCTCCATAAAGGATACTCCTGATTATACCGTTTATAAAATTCAGTAATACAGCCGTAGTCCTAAATTGAACGTATTTAATTTACTATTTCGGGGTAGCTAGTGTCTGAATTGGACCGGCTATTTATCTAAATTGTATTTGGGGTAAACCGTAGTGGTGTACCCAATTAATCGATTGTATACTTGGCCCGGCTCGGTATAATATACAAAGAAAGAATACTCGTTGTCTGCCGCTGAATGACTGCCCTCAATAATGGCAATATCGGGCTTTGGGGCATCATATGCTTTGTACATATACAGGTAATTGTAATAGCCTTGTTTGATGTACAATTCATTTTCATAATGACCGGTATTGGGGTTCCATTTCATCTTGTATTCGTCACTCAAATTCCAACCCGTAAACTGACCGTAAATGTAAATGTCGGCTTTGAATAACTTGGCTGGATACGCTAATTGAAAATGTACTTTCATGTATTCCATTTCTAAATCACTATCAAAACGGGGATCGTCATTTTTGAGGTAGAAATGCCCATTAATATCTGGTGTGGTTAAATACACTCGCGAGCTTCGTGGTTTTTCCGAAAATAAATACGCATTCAACGTATCGTTAACGGTCGTTATATGTGAGGTAGTAAGCGAATTGTAATTGATATTTCGGATGTCAATTACTCGAAATTCATTCCCCGCTTGAAATACATTTTCTTCATCGTAATCGTAAATCAAATTTCTTCCATTGATAAATTTAGGCTTTAAATCGGTAATGGCCCCTTCCCAGTTTTGGTTTTGGGTAATGACTACTTTTAAAGATGAAAAAGGTTGTACCAAATCAATATTGCTCTGGGTAATCGTGAAATCTACTTCATGACTGTTTTGACGGTATCTACCTTGGGTAGGTCGTTTTATGTCAGGATGAATCATCGCGTAATATTCGGCCACGAAAAAACGTCTGGTGAGCAATAATTCATTATCGTTATCCTGGTCATACACCACCAATAAGTAATTCCCAGATTTGGAGAACTGGATATCGGAATTCGGAAATGTTAAATCGTATTTTACAAAAGGCTGGTATAGGGTAGAGGAGAAACCATAAGTTTGAATGGTGTTGTCGTTAATCCCATCTAAATACTCAATCTTCATTAAGTCGGACGGTTCCCATTCCGTATCGCAATGAATAAAGGTGTAACCCAATGTTCTTAAATTATCGTTCAAATCGTCAAAAGTGAGATGTAACTTCTCCTTGTTGTTTAGGTTTATTACCGGAAATGCTTCGTTCCATCCCTTTCTAAATAGTTGCACCGTTTTGATATTAGAGTCGTAAACTCGATTATCATACCTTAAAAAATTAGGATCAAAATATTCCTCATCTTGTGCGGCCACTTGCAGTGCTGTTGGTAAAAGAAGAATAAATAGGAATGAAAAACGAGATAAAAAAGCCATGTATTTCCTTTGGTATTAGATAGTTGTGTCGTGTTTAGATTTTCTTAACAATTTCACGATTTATGATATTTCAAATAAACAATTATTTACATTTGCGCGGTCATAAAAATGGACAATTTATTCCATGAATATTTTTTCAAATATGATTTCTTTATTCGGTTCCGCCAAGGCTAACTCCATGGCTGAACTTTTCGTATGTACAAATCTCAAACCATATAGTTTATGTCAAAGCATGTAAACATTAAAAGAGGACTTGATATCAAGTTAAACGGAGTAGCTGAAAAGGTGACTTCCGATTCCTCAGCAAATGTTTTTGCTTTAAAACCCACAGATTTTTCTGGGGTTTCTCCAAAATTGGTGTTAAAAGAAGGTGCTAAGGTGGAAGCCGGTTCCGCAATCTTTTTTGACAAAAACAAACCTGCTGTGCAGTTTTGTTCTCCAGTAAGTGGCGAAATCAAAGAAATTAAACGTGGTGAAAAGCGAAAAATCCTAGAAGTTGTAATTTCTAGTGACGGTGCATCTTCATTTAAGAAGTTTAGCCCAAAATCAGGTTCACGTCAAGAAGTGATTGACGCACTTTGTGAAAGTGGAATGTGGCCCTTTATTAAACAACGTCCTTTTGATGTGATGGCTAATCCAGCGGATATGCCTAGATCAATCTTTGTGACTGCGTTCAATACCGAGCCCTTAACTGCTGATTTTGATTATACTTTATATGGTTTAGATTCAGATTTTCAAAAAGGTTTAGATGTGTTAGCTATGATGACTGAAGGAGATGTTCATTTGAATATCCATTCGGAAAGAACTGCTTCTAACATGTTTAAAAATGCTAAAAATGTAGTGACCAATATTATTTCAGGGGCACATCCATCCGGTAACGTTGGCGTGCAATTGAATAAAATTGCTCCTATTAGTAAAGGCGAAACCGTTTGGACCTTAAACGTATTAGGCGTAACAACCATTGGGAAGTTCTTTAATACAGGTAAATACGATGTATCTAGATTAGTGGCTGTTGCAGGTAGCAAAGTGACTAAACCAAAATATGTGAAGTCGTTTGCCGGTGCACAGGTAGAAGCAATTACCAAAGGTAATGTAGAACTGGATAATGCACGCCTAATTAGTGGTGGCGTATTAACCGGAACCAAAATAGATACTAAAGGTTATTTGGGTTTCCATGATTCTACGATTACTGTAATTGAAGAAGGAAACAAAACGGAATTTATGGGCTGGTTATTACCTGGTACTCATAAATTCTCTATGTCTAGAACATTCTTAAGTTTCCTTATGCCCGGTAAGTCTTATAACTTAGATACCAACCTTCATGGGGAGAATCGTTCGTATGTGATGACTAACCAATACGAGAAAGTTTTTCCAATGGATATTTATCCGGTACAGCTAATCAAAGCGTGTTTAGCGTATGACTTGGAGAAAATGGAAGCTTTAGGAATCTACGAAGTAGCTCCGGAAGATTTCGCTTTATGTGAGTTTGTGTGTACTTCTAAAACAGAAGTTCAAGACATTATTAGAACGACCTTAGATAAGGCATTAATTGATTTAGCATAATTATATAGACAATGAGCGATTTTTTATCAAAATACAGGCCGTTGTTTCACAAAGGAGGAAAATACGAGAAGTATAATCCACTTTTTGAATCTTTCGACACATTATTATTTGTGCCGGCAGCAACAACTTCAAAAGGATCACACATTCGTGATGGAATCGATTTGAAGCGTACAATGATTACAGTGGTATTAGCAATGATACCTGCTTTAATCTTCGGGATTTGGAATACTGGACATCAACACTTTTTAGCTCTAGGTGAGTTTATAGCTGTAGGTGATGGTATGATGGAGAAAATGCTTTTCGGAGCAGAGTTAGTCCTACCCGTTGTGATTGTATCCTATGGTGTTGGTCTAGGAGTTGAATTTATTTTCGGAATGAAAAATGGACACTCTCTGCAAGAGGGTTTCTTGGTTTCCGGAATGTTGATTCCATTAATCCTTCCTATTTCTACCCCCTTATGGATGGTGGCCGTAGCTACTATTTTTGCCGTGGTTATCGGTAAAGAAGTATTTGGAGGTACCGGAATGAACATTGTAAATGTGGCGTTAACCGCACGGGCATTTTTATTCTTTGCGTACCCAACAAAAATGTCGGGCGACAAGGTATGGATTGCAACCGATGGTGCTAACACAGTAGATGGTTTTTCAGGCGCAACTGCTTTAGGAGATTTAGCAGGAACCGTTTCTTTAGATAGAGCCAGTGATGCCGCAAAACAAACCATGCAAATGTTTGAAGATGGTGGCGTTTATAGTATGTACAATTCTATAATGGGTTTCATCCCAGGTAGTATTGGCGAAACATCTGTGATCGCTATTGGATTAGGAGCATTGTTATTATTAATTACCGGTATTGCAAGTTGGAGAGTTATGGTATCTTCTATTGTAGGTGGATTAGTGATGGCTGTTTTATTCAATGTATGGGATGCAAATTCATTCATGGGACTAGATCCAATACACCAATTAATGTTAGGTGGATTTATGTTCGGTATGGTGTTTATGGCAACCGATCCAGTTACCGCAGCTCAAACCGCCAAAGGACAATGGATCTATGGATTCTTAGTCGGTTTCATCGCCATCTTAGTCCGAGTATTTAATCCAGCATATCCAGAAGGTGTTATGATGGCCATCCTATTTATGAACGTAATGGCCCCATTGGTTGATCATTATGTAATAGAAGGAAATATTTCGAAACGTTTAAAAAGAGCAAAATTGGCCTCTAGTCAATCTTAAAGATATTTATTATGGCGTTAGATAAAAATAGTAACGGTTTCACCTTCGGCTTTGCAGCCGTATTGGTGATTGTGGTAGGAACTATTCTTGCAACGTTAGCCGTGGTACTAAAAGAACCACAACAAGCTAACTTGAAGCAAGAAAAAATGAAATCAATTTTGATGGCAACCGGTGTAATGACCGCAGATGATGATATGGCAGATGCCCCAGCATTATTTGAAAAAGTAATCGTACAACGATTAGTCGTAAGTAGTATTGATGGAAGTATTAAATCTGAAAATTCAGGTTCCATTGATGCATCCGATAAAAACGATGCTTTCAACATAGCCTTGCAAAAAACATACTCGGCTAAAGTGAAGCCCATCAAGTCAAAGTTTAAAAAAGATCCAGCAACAATGATTGCTAAAATTAAAGAGTTGGATCTGGATTGGCCTATATATGTGGCAGATGTAGACGGAGAAAAGTTATACATCATCCCTATGGAAGGAACCGGACTTTGGGGTCCTATTTGGGGATATGTTACCTTATCCGGTGATATGAACACCATTAAAGGTGTCACCCTAGCACATAAAGGAGAAACTCCTGGTCTAGGTGCAGAGATTGCTACCCCTAAGTTTCAAGATCAATATTTAGGGAAAACAATCTATGAGGGCGAAACATATGTTTCTATCAATGTCTTGAAAGGCGGAGGAGCAAAAGGAAACCCACATGCCGTAGATGGTATCACCGGTGGAACAATTACCTCGGTAGCTGTTGGCGAAATGTTCTACAGATCTTTAGACTTATATGTACCTTATTTTAAAACAGTTAAATAGTATCAAGTTATGAGCGAAACAACTGCAAAAAAAGAAGGATTGTTCTCTAAAAAGAACATGAAACTTATCTCAAACCCGTTGAACGATGAAAATCCAATTACTATTCAAGTATTGGGTATCTGTTCAGCATTGGCCATTACCGTACAGGTAAAACAAGCCATCGTAATGTCATTATCAGTGCTCTTTGTATTGATATTCTCTAACTTAATTATTTCATTAATTAGAAACATTATCCCAGGACGAATTCGAATTATTGTGCAACTCGTTATTGTAGCTGCATTAGTAATTATCGTAGATCAAGTTCTGAAAGCTTATGTATTCGAAATATCTAAAGCATTATCCGTATTTGTTGGTTTAATTATTACCAACTGTATTATCATGGGGCGTCTAGAAGCATTTGCCTTGGCAAATAAACCTTGGCCTTCTGTGTTAGATGCTGTAGGTAACGGATTAGGTTACGGTATGATCTTGATCATTATTTCTGTATTCCGTGAATTATTTGGCTCAGGAGCCCTAATGGGATTCCCTTTATTGGGGGATGCCGCTGAAGGTACCGGATTATATGCTATGGGTTATATGAATAATAATATGTTCATTTTGCCTCCAATGGCGCTAATCATTGTTGGAATTATTATTTGGGTTCAACGTTCTCGTAATCCTAAATTAATCGAAAATTAAATAAAAAGTCATGCAAGAATTGTTTAGCATATTTGTAAAAGGCATTTTCATGGAAAACATGATTTTTGCCTATTTCCTAGGGATGTGTTCTTACTTAGCCGTATCAAAAACGGTTAAGACAGGAGTAGGTCTTGGAGCGGCTGTAATTTTCGTATTAGGAATTACAGTACCGGTCAATTATTTATTAGAAAACTACGTATTGAAAGAAGGCGCTTTAGCTTGGTTAGATGAAGATTTCGCTACCTTAGATTTAAGCTTTTTAGGTTTCATTATGTTTATCGCTGTAATTGCATCTATGGTGCAGTTAGTGGAGATGATTGTAGAGAAATTTGCCCCCGCTCTATACGGAGCATTGGGTATCTTCTTACCATTGATTGCTGTAAATTGTGCCATCTTAGGTGGATCTCTGTTTATGCAAGAAAGAGCATACGCCACCATTGGCCAAGCAACCGCTTTCGGAATAGGATCAGGAATCGGTTGGTTCTTAGCCATTGTAGCCATCGCTGCCATTCGTGAAAAAATAACATATTCAAATGTACCCGCTCCGCTTCGTGGCTTAGGTATTACCTTCATCATTACAGGTTTGATGGGTATTGCCTTCATGAGCTTTATGGGTATTGAAATATAATTTGATAAAGAAATTATTATGGGTTTAAGTACAGTAATAACAGTAACATTAGTAGTATTCCTACTGTTGTTGTTTCTTTTAGTAGCAATCTTACTATTTGCAAAAGCAAAACTATTGCCTTCCGGATTGATGAAAATTGATGTGAATGGTGAAAAAGAATTAGAAGTAGAGGCCGGTGGCACTGTACTTTCTATGTTAGGTGATAATGGAATATTCTTACCATCCGCTTGTGGTGGTGGGGGTACTTGTGTGCAGTGTAGATGTCAGGTTTTAGACGGTGGTGGTGAAATTCTATCTACCGAAACTCCACACTTTTCACGGAAAGAAATTGCAGACGGATGGCGTTTGGGGTGTCAGGTGAAAGTGAAAGCGGATATGAAAATTAAAGTACCTGAAGAAGTTTTTGGTATCAAGAAATGGGAAGCAGAAGTAGTGTCTAACTACAGTGTTGCCTCATTCATTAAGGAGTTTATTGTTGAGCTTCCGGAAGATATGGATTACGAAGCAGGTGGATATATTCAAATTGAAATTCCAGCGTGTACCGTTAACTTTAAAGATATCGATATTGAAGCACATCCAGTAGAACACCCAGGTGATCCACAAAAATTTAAAACGGAGTGGGACAATTTTAATCTTTGGCCATTAAAAATGGTAAATAGTGAAGCCGTAGAACGTGCGTATTCCATGGCTTCTTACCCTGCCGAAGGTCGTAAGATTATGTTGAATGTACGTATTGCTACCCCACCTTGGGATAGAGCAAAGAACGGATGGATGGATGTAAATCCGGGAATCGCGTCTTCGTATATTTTCTCTAGAAAAACAGGGGATAAAGTAACGGTTTCAGGTCCTTACGGTGAATTCTTTATTAAAGAATCTGATTCTGAAATGTTATACATTGGTGGTGGTGCCGGTATGGCTCCAATGCGTTCGCATTTGTATCACCTTTTTAGAACTGTGAAAACAGGTCGTAAAGTGAGTTACTGGTATGGTGGACGTTCTAAACGTGAATTATTCTATACCGAACACTTTAGAGCATTAGAAAGAGATTTTCCAAATTTTAAATTTCACCTGGTTTTATCGGAACCAAATGACGAAGATAACTGGAAAGTAAAAGAAGATGTGGATAGTGACGGAGACGGTTTTGTTGGTTTCGTTCATCAATCCGTAATCGATAATTATTTGTCTAAACATGATGCTCCTGAAGATATTGAATTTTATTTCTGTGGACCTCCAATGATGAATAACGCAGTGATCAAAATGTGTGATGACTGGGGTATTCCAGAAGAAAATGTTGCTTTCGATGATTTCGGTGGGTAATCTTAACATAATACGAAAAAGAAAGCTCCAAATTTGGAGCTTTTCTTTTTTAGGGCTGTTTACAGTTCTAAGCATACCTTCCTGTTCGGAAGTGAAGAATAACGAATACCCACAATTGCGCTACGAAATCCATGGCGAAGCTCAAGGTACTACCTACAACATTGTGTATTTCACGGATCAGTCCGTGATTCAAAAAATTCAAGTAGATTCTATCTTAGACGAAATTGATTTAGCCGTTTCCATTTGGGTGCCTAATTCGGTGATCTCGGATGTAAATAATGCCGATGTTCGTAAGTTTACCATTGCGCCCCCATCCAATACCTACTTTCAAGATAATTTTCTTTTAAGTAAAGAAGTGTATGAAAACACAAATGGCGCGTTTAATCCAACCATAGGTGCTTTGGCAAATGCCTGGGGATTCGGTTTTAAGAACCGGGAGAACATGGACTCTATCTTGGTCGATTCGCTGTTGCAAACCGTGGGTTTTAGTGCGAAAGCTCTTCGAATGACCGTAAGTGATTCCGGATTAACCCTATGGAAGGAGAAACCAAATACAAACTTGGATTACAATGGAATTGCCCAAGGCTACTCGGTAGATGTGTTAGCGGATTACTTTAGAAATAAGGGCGTGAACCATTTCATGATTGAAGTGGGAGGAGAACTCATTGCAAATGGCCGAAAATCAGATGGGTCATTTTGGATAATTGGAATTGACAAACCCGTAGATAAAAATAGAGAACGAGTCTTGGCCGCTTCATTGAAATTGGATAATATGTCGGTGGCTACCTCTGGTAATTATCGAAAATTTTATGAAAAAGACGGTGTTCGATACGCGCATACCTTAGATCCCAAAACGGGATTTCCAGTGCAGCATTCTCTATTAAGTGCAACGGTGATAATGCCCAATTGTGCGTTGGCGGATGCGTATGCCACCGCCTTTATGGTAATGGGCATAGAAGCGTCTAAAAACCTAATTAAATCGAATCCTCAATGGGGTATCGAAGCCTATTTCATTTACTATGATTCTGAAAGTCAGTACCAAACATTTATGACCCCAGGAATTCAGGAATTTGTAGTGGAATTATAAATGTAATTACTTATTTTTCTATCCAATTTATTAACAACTGGTTAAGGAGCCTTTATCTATCATAGAAAAGGATACAGCCATAAAAAGGGATAGTTTAATGAAATATTTTTCAGGTCTTGCAAGGAGGAGTTGGGTTCTTTTATCCATGTCATTTCTGATGGTTTCAGTTCTAGGTTGTAGTGGGGAACCTAAGGTTGAAAAAAAATCAAATACGCCTACAAATGAAACTTCCAATACCCTGGGGGAGTCCAACAATGAAGGTCTTCGTTTTGAGTTGTTGTCGGCTACGCAAACCGGAATTTCATTTATTAATAAACTTCCTGAAACGCCAGAAATTAATATTTTAACGTATCAATACTTTCACAATGGGGGTGGGGTTGCGGTTGGCGATATTAATAATGATGGACTTCCAGATATCTACTTTTCGTCCAATCTATTCCCAAATGAGTTGTACTTAAATAAAGGGAATTTTCAATTTGAAAATATTAATCCTATCGCCAAAGCTACAGGCGATAGAGGATGGGCTACGGGAGTAACTATGGTAGATATCAATAACGATGGTTTGTTGGATATTTACGCGTGTAAGTCTGGAAATGTAGATCCCGATATGCGTAGAAATAAATTATACGTGAATCAAGGAAATTTGAAATTTATCGAGCAGTCTGCCGCTTATGGTCTCGATGATCCTAGTTATTCTACCCAAGCTTATTTTTTGGATTATGATAAAGATGGTGATTTAGATATGTATTTATTAAATCACTCCATCGCACCCATGAAAGGAAAATCGGATAATGTCGATTTGGTATTTGAACGGGACCCTAAGGCAGGTGATAAGTTTTTTGAAAATATTAATGGTAAATATGTAGATGTTTCCGAAAAAGCAGGTGTCAAAGGGAGCCCAATTGGGTTCGGCTTAAGTGTTTCTGTAGGTGATGTTAATCAGGATGGGT
>CAJXZP010000058.1 GCA_913062955.1 uncultured Flavobacteriales bacterium
GATACCAATACTGCTGGTTCAGTAATTATTATTGATGAGGAATCGGTACACCCGTTTCCATCTGTGATCGTTACAGAATACGTTCCTGCAATAACTCCTGTTATTGATGCTGTAGTGGCAGCGTTACTCCAAGAGTACGAATAAGGAATTGTTCCGCCCGTGGCAGAACTACTTGCACCACCATCACTTGAGCCATTACAGGTAGTGTTCGAATCAACGACTGCATAAGATATGAATACTGCTGGTTCGGTTATGATGACTGAGGAGGAATCTGTACATCCGTTTCCATCCGTTAGTGTTACCGAATACGTTCCTGCAATAACACCTGTTATCGAAGCCGTTGTCGCTGAATTTGACCAAGAATACGTGTATGGCATCGTTCCGCCAATAGCTGAACTACTTACGCCACCATCACTGGATCCATTACAGGTGATGTTCGAATCAACGACTGCAGCAGATACGAATACCGCTGGTTCAGTAATTATGACCGATGAGGAATCCGTACATCCGTTGCCATCCGTTAGTGTTACCGAATACGTTCCCGCAATGACACCTGTTATTGTGGCCGTTGTCGCTGAATTTGACCAAGAATACGTGTATGGCATCGTTCCGCCAATAGCTGAACTACTTGCGCCACCATCACTGGATCCATTACAGGTGATGTTCGAATCAACGACTGCAGCAGATACGAATATCGCTGGTTCGGTTATGATTACTGAGGAGGAATCTGTACATCCGTTGCCATCTGTAATCGTTACAGAATACGTTCCTGCAATGACTCCTGTTATGGAGGCTGTAGTGGCAGCGTTACTCCAAGAATACGAATAAGGCATTGTTCCGCCCGTGGCAGAACTACTTGCACCACCATCACTTGATCCATTACAACTGATGTTCGAATCAACTATTGCAACGGATACGAATACCGCTGGCTCACTTATGATCACCGATGAAGAATCTGTACAACCGTTTCCATCCGTTATTGTTACGGAATACGTTCCCGCCATCACCCCGGTTATCGAAGCTGTTGTGGCTGAATTTGACCAAGAATACGTGTAAGGCATCGTTCCGCCCATGGCTGAACTGCTTGCACCACCATCACTTGATCCATTACAACTGATGTTCGAATCAATAACTGCAGCGGATACAAATACCGCTGGTTCGGTAATTATTAAGGAGGAAGAATCTGTACATCCATTACCATCCGTTATCGTTACAGAATACGTTCCAGCAATGACTCCCGTTATTGAAGCTGTTGTGGCTGAATTTGACCATGAATATGTGTAAGGCGTTGTTCCGCCTAACGCTGAACTGCTTGCTCCACCATCACTTGATCCATTACAGCTGATGTTCGAATCAATAACTGTAGCGGATACAAACACTGCTGGTTCAATAATTATTATGGATGAGGAATCTGTACATCCGTTGCCATCCGTGATCGTTACAGAATACGTTCCCGCAATGACACCCGTTATAGAGGCCGTTGTCGCTGAATTACTCCATGCATAACTATATGGGGTGGTTCCTCCTGTAGCTGAAGAAGTGGCTCCGCCATTTGCAAATCCATTACAAGTCGTATTTGAATCTACCATACTTGCAGCGACCAAAATGGCCGGTTCGGTTACGGTAGCTGAACTAATTGAACTACATCCGTTGGCATCTGTGATTGTGACACTATAGGTTCCTGCAATTACTCCGGTGATCGAAGCCGTAGTTGCGGAATTACTCCATGCATAACTATATGGAGTGGTTCCACCTGTAGCAGAGGAAGTGGCTCCGCCATTTGCAAATCCATTACAAGTAGTATTTGAATCTACCATACTTGCCGCTAACAAAACGGCCGGTTCGGTTACGGTTACCAAGGAAGTAGCGGTAATACTATTTCCATCCGTCATGGTAACAGTATAAGTACCTGCGGTTAAACCAGTGATAGAAGCAGTAATTGCACCATTACTCCAAGAATACGTATATGGAATAATTCCACCCACAGGTGAAGCGGTAGCTCCTCCATTAGCCAATCCATTACAGGTGACATTTGAATCTATTATAGATGAAGATCCAAAAACTGGAGGTTCACTAATAATGGTAGAGGCAGAATCCGTACATCCACTTTGATCAGAGATGGTAACGCTATATGTTCCTGCTATTACTCCAGATATTGCAGCGGATGTTGCCGAATTACTCCAAGAGTATGTATAGGGTGACGTTCCTCCTATTGCAGAACCTGTGGCTTGACCATCCACACCACCAAAAATGGACACGTTATTATTTGTTATGGCAGAGGCTACCAAAGAGTTTGGCTCAGATACCACTACGGAAGCAGAATCTGTACAGCCATTTTGATCCGTGATCGTTACTGAATATTTTCCTGCGCCTAGTCCTGTTTCTAAAGCGGCAATGCCACCTGTATTCCAGATATACGTAAATGGACTCGTGCCGCCTGTTTCACTTGCGGTTACCTGGCCGTCAGATACGCCATTACATGATATCGAACTCGTTTCTGAACCAGACGCAACTAAAGCATCGGGCTCGGAGACCACCACTGAGGCAGAATCTGTACACCCATTTTGATCGGTGATGGTTACGCTATATTTTCCGGCACCTAAACCTGTTTCTAAAGCAGCTGTTCCACCCGTATTCCAGATATACGTATATGGACTTGTTCCTCCACTTTCGCTTGCGTTTACTTGGCCATTCGATAATCCGTTACAAGAGATGACACTTGTCGTTACTCCAGAAGCCACTAAAGCACCGGGTTCGGTGACTACTACGGAAGCACTATCCGTACACGCATTCTGATCGGTGATCGTTACCGAATATGTTCCTGCAGGTAAATTTGTTTCTAAAGCGGCATTGGCACCGGTATTCCAGACATACGTAAATGGACTCGTACCGCCTGAAGCACTTGCAGTTACTTGGCCGTCAGATATACCATTACAAGTTATTGAACTCGTTACTCCTGAGGTAGCGACTAAAGCATTTGGTTCGGTGACTACTACAGAAGCACTATCGGTACACGCATTTTGATCCGTGATGGTTACGCTATAGGTTCCTGCTCCCAAATTCGTTTCTAATGCAGCAATACCTCCCGTATTCCATTGGTAGGTAAATGGACTTGTTCCTCCAGTTTCACTGGCCGTTACTTGACCATTTGACAAGCCATTACAATCTATGGCCGAGGTTACTGAACTGGAAGCTACTAAAGCCGAAGTTGGTTGTGATAAGGTTGTAGATACTGATGCTGTTGATCCATTATCATCCGTTACGGTAACAGTATACGTTCCAGCCACTAAACTACTTACCGAATTTGTTAAAGACACAGTATTTGAAGTAGACGCTCCATTGGACCAAGAATAACTATAATTGGCCACGCCACCTGATGTTGTGACGTTGATAACACCTGTACTAGCTCCATAACAATCAATATTCGTTTGACTTGAAATGACAATAGACGGAGAGGAAACAATGCTCATCATTTGATAATACACCCCGTAATTACTTCCATCACTGGTAGATGACGACTCTTCCATCCCATCCTGCCAAACAATAACTACGGTATCACTTCTTCTATTCCAAGTAGAAACTGGCATTTGTTGAAAATTCGTTGTAGTCGTATTAATTCTTGTTTCCCCTTGAATAACATTACCATCACTATCAAATGATTGTTGATAGACCCCATCATACGAACCATCTTGGCCATAACTATTCCAAATTATTTGAAAGTTTCCGTTTTCAGATATGGAAACCATCGAATGATTCTGGGACCCCGAGGTAGTGGTAGACACTCTAAATTCAGAACCTTGAGCAACTCCACTGGTATTAAATCGCTGTGCGTATATTCCTTCTACATCTCCATCTTGCGAATCGTCTGTCCAGGAAACCACAAAATCACCATCTCCATCTAAGGCAATAGCCGGAGATAACTGATTACCTGAAGTGGTTGTATTCACCTTAAATTCACTCCCTTGCACTACCCCAGACGAATTATATCTTTGAGAATAAACACCTGATCCAGAGCCGTCAACTCCGGTAGATTGCCATACCACCACAAAGTTACCAGACTCATCAACAGACACAGAAGGGTACCCATGGTAGAATGTTACTGCCGAAGTATTCACCTGACTTTTAGCGAATACAGCAGTACCTGACATATTCATTCCTTGAGCAAATATTTTATTTGAATTGGGTCCATGTTCAGCCCAAGTGATTACTGAATTTCCGGTCAGACTCGTATTGACTTTTGGATATTTTTGATCAAACCCGGAATTTGCGAAAACAGTATTTTCTGACCCGGAACTTACACCCGAATTAGTAAATCTTTGAGATCTAATTTCCCAATTGGAACCATTGTTATGCATCCAAACCACAATAAAGGCACCCGTTTGATCCATCGCAACGGATGGGAATCGTTGATCATTACTCGTGGTTGAATTTACACTAAACTCGGACCCAATGGTTGTTCCTGAATAACTATACCGTTGTCCGTAAATCCCAAAGCCGCTCCCATCTGTTTGAAAGCTTTCCCAAACGATTACATAGTTACCTACCGTATCAGAAGCAATGGCTGGATTTTGTTGTGAGTTAAGAACTGTTGAATTTACTAAAGCCTCACTTCCAAGAGTACTTACCTGTGCATTAGCGGTTAACAAACTAAACCCACAGAATAATAATAACAGTAGTTTTAAATCAAAGTTTTTTTTTTTAGTAGTCATATCGCAAAATATCAAGAGTTACTATTACTTACTAGCCATGTTACGACCTTTGGAATTTTTGGTTTTTGATTGCTCAATCAAGCTCACCCTTTCTTCCAATTTATTCATTAATACATGATATGCATCCAATTGTGCGACTAAAAGAAAATTTGCATTTTCTAAATCCTTTACCTTTTGAGACAACTCCTGATTGGCCTTTACTAATGGAACCACAAATTCAGCGTACCTCAACCCATAAATATCATTTTCATTTTCTGGAATTTTTATCCCACTAAAATCATATTCACTCAATCTTGCCGCTGCAAGAACCTCTTGGGCAATAAAGCCGGTATGTCTCACCTTGCTTTGCTCCTCCAGAACGTTTCTTTGCGTTTCTGATATTTCCATTCCATAAAATTCCATAATTTGATCTCCATTCAAATTATAGGTAACTGGACGTAAAGACTCAATAAACGCTAATCCGGGTACATTTTCTCTCACATCCGATTTAAATCGGCCATCCGAAGTAGCGGTCCAGTTCACAATCCCACCGATAGAGGCCGTGGTTGAATTTCCGATGTAAACCGTATTATCCGTTGTTACGCTGGTTCCATTCCCTAATGCCATGGAGTTATCTCCGGTAACGGAACTATTTGCTCCAATAGCGATCCCGTATGCCCCTTCCACATTTGTTAAATAACCTAAACCAACACCATAGGATGAATCTAGTTGCATTTGATACCCCATACCTACAGAAAAATCACCTAGCGCACTTGCTTGGTACCCCAACATCACCACTCCTTCACCATCACTGTCTGCTTGGTACCCCATAGCGATTGCGTCTCTTCCAGAAACATTGGTTTGATAACCCCATCCGTACGAACGCCTCACAGAAATTGTACATTGCCTACCCCAACCATCCGAATATTGCCCTGTAGTATAAGCAGCATATCCAGTAGCGCTTGCATCCGTAGCTGTGGTTCTGGCGTAACTTCCTATAGCCATTCCACGATCGGCAGTTACACGAGTATCAAACCCAAATAGAATAACATCATCTTCTCGTCCATCTGCATTTGAACCTACTATGGTTTGTCTACTAACAACCGTTTTATTATTATCATAATTAACACCAAAACCAATTCCTACATTATGTTCTCCTTCTCTATTAGCCCACCCTGCATATGCTCCTAAGTAAGTATTCCTGTTTCCATCATTTGTATTATTTGTACGATTATTATCATACCCAGCCATGATACCAACAAAAGTATTGAAATCCGCATATTCTGTATTACAACCGGCACCTTGCCCTAGCATAGTGTTTCCACGACCTTCACCAATATCTGTTCCAGCTGAATCACCTAATGCGGTATTCCTATCTCCAGTTCTTACATCATACAAAGCCTCGTTACCAATACCCGTATTTCTGTATCCTGTGGTTACACTACGTAATGACGCACTACCTACCGCTGTATTATCAGAGGCCGTAGTATTATTATACCCAGCATCTTCTCCAATAAACGTATTATCGTCTCCATCTGTGGTTTTATAACCTGCTTCTTCTCCAATGAAAGTATTATCAACACCACTAGTATTTGAATAACCCGCTTTAGTACCCACGAAAGTGGCATCCGTACCATTGTTATGATACCCCGCTAAATAACCAATTGCCACACCATCTGTACCCGTGGTACAGGAATACATTGCTTTATATCCAATGGCTGTTAATTCATCCGAGCTATAAATACTATAACCCGCATCCATTCCAATAAGCACATTATAATTGGCTTGGGTTGTAGAAATTGAATTAATGCTAAAACCGGCTCTAAAACCCATCATTATGTTCTCCTGACTGGTACTCAAATTTGTTCCGGCAGAATCACCAATCATAATCGATCTATCGCCAGAACTGACACTTGCCCCCGCTCCTGTACCTAAAGTGGTAATATTTGTTTGAGAACATAAGGAGATAGGTAAAAATATAGTTGACACAATAATTGCCAAGAATTTCGGTTTATGGAATCGCATAGTAATAGTTTATTAGGACATCAAATATAAGATTAAAAAAACACAATTTTTAACGACCAAATTTTATTTGCTTTTTTTCCAATTATACACTTTTTCACCTACTAATTCATAGGTTTTACCTCTAAAATGATCGTCAAAATTCCAATACAGATGATCACCTGAAGAATCTTCCCTTCTAACAAAAGAGGTTAAATCCAAAAAAGGAACCCCTAACTGACGACAACTACTCTTAATTATTTGCTGATGCGTATTGTATATGCTATCCATTAAACTCAGTGAATCAGGACATTTCACCAAACAGCACTCTTTTTCAAAACTATAATACTGATTACTGATTTGGGATCTAGAAGGAATATAGACAATGGATAAAGTACAATCGTAATGTTTTAAAAACACGTGTAATTCACGTAAGGGTTCAAGAAACGAGACGCTTTGTTTTAACCCTTTTTCCTCCTTTAAAATCCAGTTTATTCGATAATAATTAAATTGGCCCTTTTTCATTACTTCTTTTACCCTTTTACTGACATGAGGTGAAAGATTTGACTCGTTAAAAGTCCATGGGTTTGCCTTACTTGGAAATGATTTTAAAAAGCCACTGTTGCCTTTTATAAACCGAAATGGAGTGGGTCTTGATTCTTGATATTCCTTATGGATGTTTAATAAATGAGGTTTCCAAAAACATATATTTTCAGGGGTGAAATTAGAATTAATAGAATTAAAATTTCCTTTTGGCATATCATTCGCATAGAAGAAAATCATCACCTCATCGGGCTTGAATAAGGGAACCGCATCCGAAAGTAGTTTGATATAGGTATTCCATCCTACCCCAACCATCCCCATATTAAACACCTCAAAAGAAGAATTGCCTAGTTTCTTAAATGTTTCCGGAATGGTTTGACTTTGATTAGCCATAACACCTTCCGTAAAACTATCTCCTATAAATAAAATTCTTCTTTTATTCTTATCTTTTTTCAGTTTCCAAGAATCATCACGAAAACCATATTCATTTAGAGCGTGAATAAAATCAACATTTGTATCTAATCTAGATGACCAAAAGGCATTTTGATTTCTTAAAAAGGCAGTGTTCTCTGGGTCCAGCTCCTTTAATTGATAATTGGATCTATTAAAATTTAACACCTCTGGCAAAGGAAATAAATAGCGCAAAACAAGCTCTATTGTGAACAATACAAACCCAATATATAATACAAATCCTATCTTCTTTTTCAACTTCCTAAATTTTTCACAACTAAAAAAACAAAAACATGCTAATAAAAAAATTACTATTGTAACCGTTAACAATAGTAATTGAATCTATGACAACACCTGAAAAAAACAAACCTAATCAGAATAAAATACAACTTATTGGCGTGGTATTTTTTTCATTTTATATTTTAGGGTTCCTATTTCCTGATTATTGGTGGAGTACGCATTTCATTAAGTTCCTTGACCCAATTACCCAATTCGTACTTTTAGGTACTTCTTTTACCTTCTTGCTCTATGGTTTTTTAAAACCACTTAAAGCATTTAACCCAATATCAAAACTTATTAATTCTAATATAAGTAGCATTTTCCTTTTATTACTAGCCATTATTTCGGGCTTTATATTTTATTATTTCCCAATGGCTCAAGACTTTTACGGAGAGTCATATCTATTAAACCCGCACATTGGTAGTACGTTAAACAGTATCCCTGAAGGAACGGATGAAGCTCTCTTTCATTTCGGAATTGCCCCATGGGATGGGCAAAAAACAATTTTGTCATTAATCACCTACTTCACCTACTTTTTAGGATGGAATTACCATGACTCCTTTCTATTGTTTGATGCCCTATTTGGTTTTTTGTTTATAGGTACTTGGTTCTATTTTATACAAACCACTATTCGTAGTACCAAATGGAAAATATTGCTAATACTAATAGGGGTTACGTCTCCTTTTATGCTTAATTTTTATGGTCACATTGAAATTAACGCTCCCGTATATTGGGCCAACCTTACTTGGATGGTATTGGCAAACCGTTATCTCAAATCGAAATCGAATCGGGCATTGTTGGGTTTAGTTCTATTTTTACTCCTTGCCATTAAGCTTCATGCGGTTGCTTTACTTTTTACTCCTGCCTTGATTTTGATTATTATCGATAAAACAAAACCTCACTTAAACATTAGTTGGGGTCACATAACTAGGTTCCTCTTTTTACCCATATTATTTTTAGGAGCCATTGCTTATTTTTTCATCTTTAAAGATCATAAGGATGAAAGACAACTTACGGATACGGCCATGGAATATGACCGCTTGTTTTTACCATTAATATCACCACCAGCGCCCTTAGACAAATACAATATGCTAAGCTTTAATCATATTTTTGATTATTTCAGTGAAATGCTGTTATGGTCACCTGTGGCGCTTTTCTTAATTCTTATTATCTTCCTTTTTTATAAAAAAGAAATTGACTGGAATAGTTTCACGCTCAAAATCACCGCTACCTCTTTGGTTTTATTTGGGGCATTATTTTTTGTCACCAATCCCTTACTAACCATGCAAATGGATTGGGATTTATTTGCTATGCCATCCCCTATTTTACTGGTGCTATTAGTCGTTCTTATTCAACAAATAGAAAACACATCGCTCCTTCAACGATCTTGGACTTCTGTTATTTCCATTTCGGTAATATTGATTCCTATGTTTCTCGTCCATTTTAACGTTAAAAGCTTATCCTATAGATTAGAATCTGTAGGGATACGTATTTACCATACCTATTACGAATGGAGTGCTTTGACTATTCGAAATTCTTTAGGGCTATTATGGGAAGATAGAGACTTTCAATTGAATAGGAAAGACAAAATTTTAACTCAATTACATCCCTATGCCGTAATTGGCAATGATCGAGAATATGGCGCCCTGTGGTATCAGGAGGGCAAGTATTTTTTTGACCATCAAAAAAATTATGAGCAAGCCCTTCACTATTTAAAAATGGCTAAATTATATTCACCGAAAGACGATAGAATTAACCATTATTTAATGCAGGCAAATTTCATTACCGGAAATTATCCTGAAGCCTATAAAATTAGTTTAGAGCTTATTGAATCTTCATATCCAGGCCCAAAACTTGCCCATATGGCTGCTATTGAAGCCTCTTTAGCCACCGAAAATTACGAAAACGCACAAAAACACGCAAGCATTTTTGTGAGAAATTGGGACGAACCCAGGTTTATTCATGAAATCAATAATGACCTTATAGATGGTGTAAATAAAGCGCAACTTAGCGTTCTCTTTAAAGAGCATAGAGAGGCAGAATTGAAAAATAAATAGCTATTGGATTTTGCCAGATTTCATTGCTTTATCGGTTCTTTCTTTCCATATTTTATACTCCTGAATGTCAGGATAGGTAGCTAATAGATAGCTGAAATCTCGTTGAGCATATAAAAGTTTCTTTTGAAAGAAAAATGATTGGGCTCGATAAAACAATGCCTGATTTACATATTCCTCTTCCTGCAATAAAAAGTTAAAAGCATCCATAGCCTGTTCAAAATTTCCGGCTTGATTATTCAATATTCCGATATTTAAATGCGCAATATAAAAATGTGGATTTATCTCAATACATCGATTAAAATAAATTTCTGCCGAATCGTTCCTTCCCAAATTCATATACGACACACCCACATTACAATTTGCTGAAAAATGATTTTCATCCCGTTTTATTACCTGATGAAAATCATTTATTGCCTGGATCCATTTATAAGCACTCATAAAATTCACCCCTCTTTGAAAGTACGCATTTGGATTATTTTTATTAGTAGCAATACTCATACTTAAATCAAGTCCAGCTTCCTCATATCGTCCCTCTTTCGTTCGGTTTAAACCTCTTTGAAAACTGCAATAAAAATCCAATGGGTAGGACTTCATGGCCTTGGTCCATAATAAATCTGTATTTGACCATGATTTAATATAATGGGCACTTTGATACGATAAACCTCCTATAACAAAAACAGATAGAATCATCCATGTCCGTTTACTTACACCCAATAATTTCGATTCATATCCCTCCTTAATTCCAATCACAATAAAATAAAACAAACCCAAAAATGGTAAATAGGAATACCTCTCGGCAATTAAGGCCGCTCCTACTGAAAAGAGTTGTAAAACGGGAAAAATACTAACTACAAAAAACAAATAGCCAAAGAGCATCTTTCTTCTTTTTCGAAATATCCAAGGGACCGAAACAAATATCACTAGTGTAACAACGACCGCTACATATACAAATACCGGAACTGATTCAGCAATACTAACCGGGTAGGGATGAAACGGTGAAAGCAAATTAGGAAATACTGCAAGTTTGATATATTTCAAAAAAGCCAAACCCGCATAAGAAACCTGCTCTAAAAACGGATAGCTTATTTGAGTCATTGTACTACCTGCTCCATTTTGAGAATAAATGGCAAAAACACCAAACATTGCGCTTAGAGTAAATAAGGGCAGTTTTTTCCATTGGTTTTTAATAGACAAACTTCTTTCTTGATGAAAATCTATTAAAACCAGGATAATGGGAAACGTTACCGCCATAGCTTTTGACATTAAAGACAACAAAAACACCAGCAGAACTAGGAACATCCAATACCCTTGTTTCGAACTTTTCCCTTTTTCATAAAAAATGAGCCCTAACATAAAAAACAGCGTAAATAACAAATCTTTTATACCTGAGACCCAAGCTACAGATTCAATGTGGGCAGGATGAACACCAAACAATAAAGACATTAAAACGGCTACCTTCCAATTTTTGGATAACTTCAGAAAAAAATAACCGACTAAAAAAACATTTAGTAAATGAATAAACCAATTAACAAGGTGATAGCCGAGTGGTTCAAATCCAAAAAAATAATTTTCAATTGCTAATACAGAAAGGGTCAAAGGATTATAATTCCCCGCATAATTCCATGTGGTGAATATTTTCAAAATACCCTCCATTGAAAATTCTTCAATCAAAGGATTTTGTAAAACATATAAAGGATCATCCCAATTCAACCAATCTCCGTAAATAACATCCCACAAGACTAAGCCAGTAAACACACAAGGCAAAAGTGTAATTACTGCTACTTTCCATATGTTTTTTGAACTGTTCATATGTTGCAAAATTGAAATTCAATTTTATCGTTAATAATTACCCAATATATTTAAATTAGCTTTAACTATTTGTTTCCAAAAATATCAAAATACAGATGCAATTAACTGGTAAGAATTTATTTTTCACAGGCCTCATTTTTTTGAGCGGATTTCAAGTAAAAGCTCAAAGTGTTGCTCAGAAATGGATGAAATTAGAACTTGAAATGATTACCAAGGATGGACAAGGACCTACCATCCATGCACGTAATCTATTCCATGTTTCTGCTGCCATGTACGATGCTTGGAGTTATTTTCAAAAAGAGAGCAAGCCCTTTCTTATGGGCAATACTATTGGAGGGTTTGAATCCAACGACTCCATAAAGTTTCAACTTCAGGATATCACTAAAAAAGACAGTTTAACGAATATTGCAATTAGTTATGCCGCCTATCGCATTCTTTGGTTCAGGTTTAATAATTATGGAAGTAAAGGCCGAACTATTGAGCCATTAAACGACCTTTTTGAGTCATTAAATCTTGACCCCAGATTAACCTATACTTCAAACTACACCACTGACCCCATTGCCCTAGGTAACAAAATTGGAGAAACTTACAATACTTTTGGTTATCAGGATGGGTCTAGAGAAATTGACCAACATGAATCCTTTTTTTACAACCCAGTAAATTCACCCATGGACCCTGGGAAATCGGGGGTACAGGAATTAAGTCATGTTAATCATTGGCAACCATTAAACCTAATGCCGTACATTGAAAAAATGGGAGGAGACCCCATTTTGGATGACTGGAATTTTTTAATAGCCACCAACCAGGCCGATTTTCTAACTCCTGAATGGGGAGAAGTAACCCCTTTCTCACTCACTAAAAAGGATCTACAAATAAAATCAGATGGTGCCGGGGAATTTAAAGTTTATTTGGACCCTGAAGAACCTCCATACCTAAGGAGTCCCACTTCGGAATATTATAAATGGGGATTCCTATTGGTCGCTCTTTGGTCGGAACATTTAGACCCAAGTGACTCCGTATATATTGACATATCTCCAGCAACAGCAGGAAGCTCTGCGCACTTACCTAAGGAGTATTCAGAATATAAGCAATACTTCCACATCCAAAATGGAGGCACCCAAACGCAAGGGCACAAAAAAAACCCATATACGGGTAAACCTTACCCCGCCAATGTAGTACTCAGGGGAGATTATACCCGAGTAATTTCCGAGTATTGGGTAGATGGAATTAATACTCCAGGTCCTCCTGGCCATTGGTTCAACCATTTAATAGATGCGAGTAACAAACCCGAGTTTGACCACAAATGGAAAGGAAAAGGACCTAAATTATCCAATTTGGAATGGGATATAAAAGCTTATTTCACCTTAGGTGGCGCCATGCATGATGCTGCCATTTGCGCATGGGGAGCAAAAGGGTATTATGATTATGTACGTCCGATCACAGCCATTCGGTTTATGGCGCAAAAAGGTCAATGTTCTGATAGTACTTTATCCAATTTTCATCGGGAGGGACTTCCGTTAATGGAAGGGAAAATTGAGATCGTTAAAAAACGAGATCCATTAAGCGGGGCTAACGGAGAGAATATTGGAAAAATAAAAATCAAATGTTGGAAAGGCCCGGATTATCTCGATGAAAATAGTTCAGAAGCGGTAGGAGTGGATTGGATCCTGGGCGAAAACTGGTGGCCTTACCAAAGATATTCCTTTGCCACGCCACCCTTTGCAGGATATGTATCCGGTCATTCTACATTTTCAATAGCGGGAGCAGACATCTTAACCTCGATTACGGGCTCTGCCTATTTCCCCGGTGGTTTACACCAATTCACAGCGAAAAAAAATGATTTCTTGTTATTTGAGAAAGGTCCATCAACAGATATTACTTTACAATGGGCAACGTACCGAGATGCTGCAAATGAAACTTGTTTATCCAGGATTTGGGGAGGAATACACCCCCCCTGTGATGATATCAAAGGAAGAATTATTGGCGAAAAAGTGGCTATTAAGGTCTTGGATAAAGTAGACACTTTTTTTAAGTAAATCGTGAAAATTACTCGGAACATAAACGGGTATTGGTTAGCCTTTATTTTCCTATATTTCCTATTACCCATAGTGGATACTGAAAATACTTGGGGCTTCCATTTTTGGATATTTACACCCTCCATTTGGTTCATTATAGGAATCTTAGTGTTATCCCTGTTTACGCTACAACTGAATTTAGCAGACCTCCCCTTTAAATCAAAAAAAATCCCGCTCGTTTTCACTTTATTTTTCGTGCTTATTTATTACCACTTTCCGATCCATACCGATTTCTATGGGGATTCCTTTATATTCAAACCCTTTCTAAACCAAATACCCACATCCATTCCAACACATTTAACGGATGCCCTATTTTCATTGGACCTAAGTCCCGCAAACTCGCGGAAAACTCTTCTAGCCATAATTAGCGTAGTATCTTATGCGCTTGAACTACCCTACTCTTATTCATTTCAATGGGCAGGAATTATTTGTGGTGGTATTTTCACCTTCATTTGGGTTAAAAAACTAGCTATTAATTCCACCAATTCAGTTGGTTTTTTATTACTAATCGCCATCATTGCTTCCCCGGTAACGCTCGTGTTTTACAATCACATTGATAATTACGCTATCATTTACACCTGCCTGTTGGCTTGGTTAATTTTTCTCCTAAAAGTGAATAAAGCGCCTAAAGTTAAAGGATGTATTTTGTTGGCTATCTCTTGGATCTTTCTTCTCAAAATTCACCTATTATTTATTCTCCTATTCCCAGCCCTCCTACTCACAGGT
Organism: uncultured Flavobacteriales bacterium; assembly: GCA_913062955.1. GTDB lineage: Bacteria > Bacteroidota > Bacteroidia > Flavobacteriales_G > Salibacteraceae > CAJXZP01. The sequence goes on from CAJXZP010000058.1 coordinate 14,629, forward strand.
ATTCAATTAATCTTCCCAAAGCCCAGTCAGAAACATATTTTCCAATATACCTTCTTTTTAAAATTCATTATTACCCCCCTCTTTATTGGCGGGGGAATTCTTTATTTCGTGGTTTTCAAAGACTATAACGACCCACGGATTCTGGTGGATGTCAAAGATTTTGACCGATTATTTTTACCGATCGTTTCGCCCGCTGCTCCCTATCATAACTACAACTTACTCAGTATTAACCACATGGTAGACTATACCAATATAATGATGTTTTGGTCTCCTTCTTTATGGATACTTTTTATTTTGTTTCGACTAAAAAAGGGTTTATTAATCTCACCAACAACCAAAATTTTAGAGTTGACCCTATTTCTTTTTATTGCATTCCTATTTACCATCAACCCACTTATTACCTTACCCATGGATTGGGATTTATTTAGTATCCCATGCATCCTATTTATGGTTTACCTCTATTCATTAATAAGCAGCCAGCCTCTTTTAGAAATAACCAAAAAGAGTCGTTTTATGATTGTATTTTTTGGGTTAATCAATATCTCTTGGTTCTATTTAAACACGCAACCAAAAGCCATTTCCGACAGAAATATTGAAATTGGAAAACATGTTTATAAGACATATTACGATCATTCACCTCGAATTATTCACTCCGCAATTCAACTCTATTATTCCGAACCCATGGAATACATCCAGAAAAAAAACGAAGTCATTCAAGACCTTAAACCCTATATTAATTATCCAGAGGATATCAAGTACGCCATGTTATATACGGATAATGGAATCGTCTTCAATAGTCAATTAAACGCTCCCGAGAAGGCGCTCATCGAATTTCGAAAATCCGAACAATACGCCACACAATACCTCATTAACATGAATGAGATGAGGAAGACTCTTATGGCATTACAGCAGTACCAATTCGCATATGAATATGCCCTAGAACTACAAAAACACCAATTCCCGAATAAAACAGAAGCCATTCAGAATGTGGAGGAGTTAAGTTCAATTTTACGCGACCTTAAATAACATCTGACACCAACGTATTTACCCCCATAGTAAATCTACCCTTAGTTCCTATTCACAGGTACTCAACCCTGCTATTTGCCAAACCTGACATTTATCATTCTATTATTTGCCCCATACCCATTGCTTCGTTTTAATATAGCCCTTACATTTGCGTGCAACAAAAACAAATTATGTTTAAGCCATTCGGCCTATTTTTTTTAAGTTTATTTGTCTTCACCCAAGTGTACAACACAGCGCTTTGGGTGAATTACGAAATGAATATGGAAGAAATCACGGATTTGTTTTGTGAGAATACCGATAAACCAGAAATGAATTGTCATGGGGTCTGTCACCTAAAGAAACAGGTAATATCTAATCCTCAAGATAATCCGGTGGAGTCCAATACTCCATTCTATATTAACGAAATTAAATTATTCTCCTCTAACGAAAACTTTCACCTTTCTCCGGCAAAAAAAGAAAAAGTCACTTCTTATTTTCATGAAAGTAACTTATACTCCTTCCTAAACGAAAAAGGTTTATTCCACCCGCCACAAGTTTAGGTTATTGGTCATTCTGCCATTTTTAATTAATTACACTCCATTTTTTTAAGCCAACATAGCTTCACAATACCCCAGATTTTCTGGACAATTAGCTTTGGTTAAAAATCAAGTGAAGTGCTTCACCTAGGTTAACTGCATGGCAATTTTTCTATACCATATACTTGAAAAATGGTCTAATAATTAAAAACCAATTCAAGGAGTTTGTCCTAAACAAGCGCTACTTTTTCAATTCATTATAAAACACACTTAGATAGTAAACCTATCTACATCCATACAAAATTCAGATTATGAAAATTTTCAAATACCTTACATTTTTATTTGTGGCCTTCACATTTATTTCCTTATCCAGTTGCAACAAAGAGGATGACGACCCGATTGAAACCACACCAACGGATCCTTTTGAAGGATTAACTTACATAGGAGAGACTAGTGCGGTAGGGGCAGGTGCTATCGTGAAAATTTATGCAGACGAAGAGTTATTTGTAGGTTATAACACTATTTACGTAGCACTTTATGATTCGGCAAATACGACTACTCAACTTACAGAAGCTCACGTTACATTTATGCCTGAAATGAATATGGGAATGATGCACCATGCCTGTCCTTTTGAAAACCCATCAACAACCGTGGAATCTGGAACAAATGCCTTTAAAGGAGCTGTTGTGTTCCTTATGCCATCCACTGCAGGTACCTGGACATTGGGGGTTCATATTCACAATCACGCAAACCATCAAGAAGGAATAGCTATATTACCTATTACGGTAACGGAACCCTCGGAACCAAAACTAATCACTTTTGAATCGGAGATAGATGGCACCAAGCTATTTGTCACCAGAATCACCCCATTATCACCAGAAGTAGGCGTGAATGATGTTCAATTTGGAATTTACAAACGTGAAAACATGATGAGCTTTCCTGCAGTGAATGATTACCGAATTACTATGACACCTGAAATGCCAACAATGGGACATGGATCTCCTAATAACATTGACCCCATTTCAACTGGAAACGGCATGTACGATGGGAAAATCAACTTTACCATGACAGGATACTGGAGAGTTCATTTAGATTTTTCCACCGCCACTCACGAAATCGTGAAATCAGGTCAATACTTCGATATTACATTTCAATAACACTTAGTGAACACTTTCACAAACAAAACAATTGTATTAATCGTAGGGCTGTTTATCCAGTCCTACGTTATCTCTCAAGAAACCGCAAAGGTCATTAATAATGATTCGCTTAAAAACGCCATTGACTTAAATAGCATGGTAATTTTTGGAGACACCCTTGAAGTGGAGTTAAAAAAAATGGATCCTACCTCCGACTTACGTACCGATGAATTGGTCCAAGAACTAGAAGGGGTGAGTATGATTAGAAGGGGCAATTACGCTGCCGAACCTACTTTTAGAGGCATGTCCTCGGGTCAACTAAGTGTGACCATTGATGGGATGAAAATATTTGGAGCGTGTACCGACAAAATGGATCCGGTAAGTTCGTATGTATCTTCCAATAACTTAGAGTCTGTTTCTGTTTCCTCCAACAGTAATCACTCCTCTCAAGGTAGTAATGTAGGAGGCGGATTTGACTTTCAAACCAAAGGGCCTCAATTTAACGCTAAAAAAAAATTAACGGGCTCTGCTGGAATAGGATATCAAACGAATGGAAATGGTCGGTTGGCCAATTTCAATTTAAATTATGGAGATTCCGCATGGGCAGTGAATCTAAATGCCAACTATCAAAAATTTGATAGCTATACCGCAGGTGGGGGGGAAGAAATAAGATACACCCAATTTGAAAAAGTAAACTTTGCACTTTCTGCTTCTTGGATGATATCCACTACCGAAATTGTAAAAGCACAACTCATTTATGACGATGCCTACCATGTGGGATACCCAGCACTTCCCATGGATGTTTCTTTTGCAGGAGGACGTATTTACTCTCTTAGCTATAAAAAATACATTAAATCTGGAACTTTATCTATTAAGGCCTATGGAAATAACATTACGCATATTATGGATGATACGAAAAGGGAATTTGTACCCATTCATATGGACATGCCCGGAAAAAGCGATACCTACGGGGCTTTTTTAAATGCCAAACTACGTTTAAATCGGAAGCACACTCTGACCCTAAATCCGGATTACTATTACAACGTATCTTTCGCGGATATGACCATGTATCCCAATGACCCTACTCGCCCGGAAGAACCCAGTATGTACATGATTACGTGGCCAGATGTAAGAAGGCATTCGGGATCTTTATTACTCTCTGACAAATTCAAAATAAATACCTCCTCCTCTCTTACCTATAGTGGAAAGATGGAGTATGTAACCAGTGAAATTTTTAGTGATTTTGGAATCCGTCAATTGGAAGCAATCGGTAAAGATGGCTCTCAACCCTCCAATTATGTATTAGGGAATGTAGCCATTCTATACCAAAAGGAAATGTCCGATTCTTGGAGCCTCTTCGGACAGGGAGGATATGCCGAACGACAACCTACCGTTTCCGAAGGATTTGGTTTTTATCTATTCAATAGTATGGATGGATATGATTATATCGGTGATCCAAGTTTAAATAAAGAAAAAGCTATTAAAGGAAGCTTGGGGGTTAACTGGTCAAAAAACCAAACCCGAGTAGAGGGTAAAGTATATCATTACCAATTTCAAGATTACATTATTGGAGTTGTAGATTCTACATTTGATGGAATGACCATTGGTTCCAATGGGGTAAAGGTGTACGAGAATATTCCTGCAGCAAGTATTTCTGGATTTGAAATTAACTTTATGGCGCCATTATTTAAGAAATTGAAATTTCAAAACGCCACCCAATTCAGTTACGGAATAGATCACCATAAAGATCCTTTACAAATGATTCCACCTCTACAAAACACCACAAAATTGGGTTATATCCATAATGACTTAGAATTTAGAGTCGAAGCTGTTCTAACTGCTTTACAAAACAACCCTAGAACAAATGCAGGAGAAACCCCTACTCCAGCCTACGGCTTATTAAACCTCCATATGCAATCGCCATTTACTTTATTCAGTCATACATGGAGTACCTCCGTCAGAATCAATAATATTCTAGATACCAATTACTGGGATCACTTAGACTGGAATAGTATTCCTCGCCCAGGTAGAAGTTTTGTATTTAAGGTATCGATGACATTTTAAAAAAACGTTGACTTCACGTTCCAATTTCACCCTTTCAATATTTAGATTGATTATTGTCATTGAGCGAAGTAGAAATATGAGTCACTTTCCAAAAGCATCTTTTTTTTGTGTCTTTTTGTCATCTAAATAAAGACACAATAAAAGAGTGGTATATCAAGTCCTACACAGATAGTATTATAATCCATGCATTTTTCTCACAAACATTTTCTTTTTTTTTTTTTTTTTTTTTTTAAAATTACATTTGTAACGAAGCAAACGAACAGTTTATCGTTTTGATTAAATAATCTTTAGTAATCCATTATCCAATGCTTTAAGAAAATCTAAGGTCATGAAAAACTTTCTAACTCTTTTACTCATCCTGAGTTCATTTACTGTTTTTGCTCAAATAAAAGAGGCCTCCGCAGAGATTGTTTATGGGGACCCCATATCCGTAGGAAAGAATTTAGAATTTTATTCTAAATTCAGGATTATTGGTAAATATGAAAATCATTTTATTGTTTCTAAGTCGTATTTTCGGAAGAGGAAAGAACCTCATGCGACTCTCTTTTTAATTGACAAAGATTTGATGATTAAAAAAGAATTAAATTTTTCTGGACAATTCATCACCTTCAGGCAATTTGGAAAAAACATAATAGCCTTCTACACCGTGCAAAAAAAAGATCCTTTTCAATTAGAAATATACTTTCTGGAAATAAATGGTGAAACTTTAGAAGAAACCAACAAAGGCCTATTAAAAACCATTGAAACGGGAAAAGCTCCTAGGCCAAACGGCTTTCTGAGCTTCAAGGAAAGTAAACCAATTCTAAATTACTTCGTTTATAGTAAAACCACACCGAGGCTAGATGGCGAAATAGACATTAGCCTTTTTCCATTGCAGATGAATATCAAAGCTAATATGGCAACAAACACATCTTGGGGCCCCAAATCAGATTATGTTAGAATAGGATATGGTTACTCTTCAGTAGAAGAAAAAATATCTCGATTTATTAAATATAGGCCAGATGCCGGTACTTATATTATGGAGGAGCTAAAGACCAAACACACCATTACTGATATTGATTTCATTTGGGAAGGAGACTCAATCATTATTCATGGCGTATACTCGGATGGAGGAAAGAATAAAAACAAAAAACTTCTTGATAATGGCATATTTGTTCTTATTTACAGTATTAGTGAAGAAGACTTACTAGATATTCAATGGCATCAGTTTACCTCTGATGTTAGCTTATACAACATTCCGTTAGATCAAAGAGACAAGCGTATAAAAGAAGGAAAGACTACTTCTTTACATGGACTAAAAGCTCATGGGCGTCATACCCATAAAAATGGTGAAATCACCTATATCTATGAACAAATATATAAATATACACACACTGATTCTCAAACAGGTGCCAAAACAACGATGACTGCTACAGAAGCCATCGTAATAATTCACCATAACGAAAACGGAAATGTCTTATGGGAACAAATAATTGTAAAACTTCAAAAACTTAGACCAACTGAAATACAACTTTCTGGAGGAATAAATTTTTGTCCCTATCCTGATGGCAGTTTTGGCCTATTCTTTAATGATGATCTAAAAAACTACTCGGTGAAACCACCCAAAAACACAAGACCCTATACCGGTACTTTAAAATCACCGAGAGGACTCATTTTGTATAATGTCAATAATAAAGGTATTTCAAATCCAGAAATAATAATTGATTACACACAAAAACATTTAAAAGCACCTTTAAATCCTAATAGATACATTTGGAATGGGAAAATCCTGATGTATTCAAATTTTAAAAAGCAACATTCTAATAAAGGAACCTTTCAATACGTACTAATTGATTTACCGTATTAACCATATTCGAAAAACAGTATTTATGAAATAAAGGCATTAAAAGACGTTCACTTCACGTTCCAATTCAATCCCGTATTTCTGAATAACATCTGCGATAATACGTTCCGACAATTGAAAAATCTCTTGTCCGGTGGCTCCTCCATAATTAACAAGGACCAAAGCTTGTTTGGTATGCACCCCACATTTACCCACTCGTTTACCTTTCCACCCCGCTTGATCAATTAACCAACCTGCGGGTACCTTCATAAAACCTTCTTGTGCCGGATAGGCTGGAAGACCAGGATGTTCAAATTGAACCTCTTCGTACAAAGCCTCAGGGATTATCGGATTTTTAAAGAAACTTCCTGAATTCCCTAATTTATTTGGGTCTGGAAGTTTGCTTTGTCTAATGGTAATAACGGCATCACTAATGGCCTTAGCAGACAATTCTTTTACTCCCGCTTTTTCTAGTTCGGCCGAAATAGAACCATAACTGGTATTGAAACACCCTTTTTTCGTTAATCGAATGGTTAACGAAACAATGACAAACTGATCTTTATAGACATTCTTAAAAATACTTTCTCGATACCCAAAAGCGCATTCTTCTAGATCAAAAACCTGAAGCTCACCTGTTTCCACATTCACGGCTTCTAGTGATACAAAAATGTCCTTCAATTCTTTTCCGTACGCCCCAATATTTTGAATGGGAGCCGCACCCACACATCCTGGAATTAACGACATATTTTCCATTCCGTTCCATCCTTGATCAATGGACCAAATCACAACTTCATGCCATACTTCGCCACCACCAATTTTCACGTGGACTTCCGTTTCATCTTCCGAAACAATCTCACGCCCAAGAATAGAGTTCTTGATTACCAACCCATCAAAATCTTTGGTAAGCAGCATATTACTACCACCACCCAGAATCAATCGATTGTGCGAATTCAATTCCGAATTAGCCGTAAAATCAACCACATCTTGTACCGAATTCCAAGACATAAACAGTTTAGCATTTACATCAATCCCGAAGGTATTATATGCCTTTAACGATTGGTTATTTTTGATTATCATGATAGAAATATCCTTTAAAATTCAAAAGTACAATGCATCTTTTAAAAGCAGAATTAAAGTTGGTAAAAGTTATTGAACTAACCCGGTTAGTATCTTAGCTAAAAAAAATTTCTTGTGCTAAACGATAGGTATTCGCATGTGCATTTAATATTATTTTTATATCCGCAGAATAGCCCCCACCCATGGAGCACATCATAGGAACTTGTAGATCAAAGCAAGTTTGCAACACAAACCTATCCCGTTCTTTACACCCTTGGGGCGTTAAAGCTAACTTCCCTAATTTATCCGAAGCGATAACGTCTACGCCACTCAAATAGAAAATAAAATCAGGCTTCTGAACTTGAATTAATTCGGGCAATGTATTTTTAAGAATGGTCAAATATTCCTCATCCCCACATGCATTGGGCAACGCAATATCCAAATCACTTTTTTCTTTAACAAATGGATAGTTATGTTCGCCATGCATCGAGAAGGTAAAAACAGATGCATCCTTTTCAAAAATCTCGGCCGTTCCGTTACCTTGATGCACATCCAAATCTACCATCAACACCTTTTTAATACCGTATTGGGATTCTGAGTAACGTTTTGTTAACTATCTGATTACTAACATATTGGTATTGTGGTTAAATTACTCATTCTGGCATCTAAATTAGCAATTTGTTTTTGAAGTTCTAGAACCTTTCTTTTTCTTTTTTGG
>CAJXZP010000059.1 GCA_913062955.1 uncultured Flavobacteriales bacterium
GTTATCGCTTTTATAAAGCATTTTTGTTTACTAAAATTCACCCTTTTTTGAATTTGAAAATTATCCTAATACTCATTGGAATAAATGTCATTATTTCCAATATATACGCGCAGTCAGATCTTAGGGCTGGATTTATTGTGACCCACTCCAATGACACCATTCAGGGTATGTTAGATTATAACGTTCCAAAAATTAATTCTCGTTTTTGTGTATTAAAGCAGGGCTCAGAAGATGATTTTAAAAAGTTTTATCCCAACGAGATCCGTGCATATGGCTATGAAAATGGTAAAATGTACATTTCAAAGAGTTATTCAATCGATGACTCGCTCCAATTATTCTTTATGGAATATCTGGTAGATGGCGTCCTAAACTTATATTACCTCAGTTATAAAAAACTGGATTACTTTCTAATTGAAAAAGACCAAACGATATATAAATTAAGTAACGACTATATTATTTATAAAACCAATGAGGGTCAATACCGAAGAGAATCCAACAAGTACAAAGGGGTACTTCTTTGGTTAATGAGTGATGTGCCTTCGTTGGCTGGAACAATAAATAAGCTGTCTTTTGACCATCCGTCTTTAACGCAACTTGTTTTGGATTATCATAAAGCTACCTGTAGTGGTGGTGAGGTATGCGTGGTGTATCATAAAAAGGAAGTTAAATTAAATGATTCCAAGTGGAATGTGCATGTTGGAGTGGCAGTTGAATACCTATTTACGCAGTTAAATTCCCAAACAGCGGTTGTTAATAATCATATAGTTGCAGGTTACTCTTCCTTTAGGATAATGGAAGATCAGCTCAATTTTGAGACTAATAAAAGATTAATGATGCCCTCTCTGGAATTAATTATTAATAGAAATAATAAAACATCCTTTCATCTAGGCGTCTTGGTTTTTCAGGCAAATTATCCTGAAATGGAGGTCGTGTTCCTTCAATTTCCATTAAAATGGCATTACGATTTGCTGCAGTATAGGAAGGTTACCCCGTTTTTTGAAATTGGTTTGTCTTTAAATGCGTATTTAAAAACCAAAATAGCCCCCCTATACCTAGAGTTTGAAACCGCTGAGTTTACTCCAGGAGTGGATGAACCTGAATATGTAAATCCAACCAAGTATTATTTGAGAGAACAAAACATTCGGCATAAAGTGAACCTTGGATTTAATTCTGCCATCGGGTTAAAAATGAAAATCCGCAACGGAAAAGCAGTTTTGATAGGTGGGCGTTTAAATAGCTTCGGATTAAAAATAGATGGTCAAAAATTTAACGCAGATTTTTATTCCCGTTTAAAATACAATTATTACGCTATTTTTATTGGGTTTGAATTTTAAAACGAAGTCTCAGGGGTGTGAATTCATTTTTTTGGTTTGGACCTAGATTCGGTTCCAAGAAATGCTAATTCTTACGATTAATTCGGCCACCAGAAAAAATAGAAGTAAAGCCTAATTGGGGTCCATTCAGGCTGCAAGAGCCATCTTTAATTCGGTGTTTTATAACTAAACTTTCATTCTATTTAACCAGAAAGTTAAGTGATTCGGCCTCCATTTGTTTTAGTTATACTTGGCGTTAGTTAACAGGTTTCTACACACAATTGAACGAAAAAACAGCACCTAAATGGCCATTTATTCCAGTCTCCATTCAAAAAACATCTTTCATTTTTTTAAAACAGGCGGGTTTATTTTTTTAAGCTGAAAATTTCTATTCAAAGAAAATGGCATGTTCGCTCAAACATTCCAATTCAATTCATAGTTGGATAAAAAAAAACACCAACGCTACTCCATTACATTATAATTCTGGTTGAATCACTTTCTTCTTACGCACACACAAGAGGAGAAATCATAAAATTCTAAATCTGCTTAACCTTCGATTCACCAGAATCAAAGAAAATTACATGATGTTAAAGTCTTTCATTTTATCCGCATTTTTCAGTGTATTATTTGTTTCCCTTGTGTTCGCACAACCCGCAAATGACGATTACGCCAATGCCATAAACGTAAGTTCTATTATTAATTCATGCTCAGCTGATGGGGCCTATACCAACATCGGGGCCACCATGGATAAAGCGCAAGGTTCCTGTAACAATGGGGCTGGACATAATGTATGGTTCAAATTTCAAGCTACCGCTACTACCATAAGTGTAAAAGTAGACCGAGGTGGATCAAAAGGGAACATCTATCGAGTAAACGTAGCGGTTTGGGAAGCCAACGGTACCACAGAGGTCACCTGTAATAAATATCTTTCCAATGAAGATGATGTAGAAATCACCTCTCTGGGTTTGGTTATTGGTAATTGGTATTACATTTCGATTGATAATAATTATTCAAATTACCGAGGCACATTTACTTTATGCCTAAGTACCACGCCTTCGTACGATTTTTATGAAGGAGCTCTTGATGTCTCTAGTTTGATTAATTCGTGCTCGGCCGATGCGGCCTATACCACCAGAGGAGCCACTATGGATAAAGCGCAAGGGTCATGTAACAATGGCCAAGGGTATAACCGTTGGTTTAAGTTTCAAGCTACAGCTACCTCCATGAACGTAAAGGTGGAACGTGGAGGAACAAAAGGGACTATCTACCGAATAAACGTAGCGATATGGGAAGCAAACGGAACCACAGAGTTGGCTTGTAATAGATACGTGGGTACAAGTGATAATGTGGAAGCCGCAGCCTTGGGTTTAGTCATCGGCAATTGGTATTACATTTCGGTCGATAATCATTATGGTGGTTACCGTGGCTCCTTTACTTTATGCTTAAATAGTACCCCCTCATACGATTTTTATGAAGGGGCTTTGGATGTCTCTAGTTTAATTAACTCCTGTTCGGCCGATGCGGCTTACACCACCATTGGGGCGACCATGGATAAAGCGCAAGGGTCATGTAACAATGGGGAAGGGTATAACCGTTGGTTTAAGTTTCAAGCTACGGCTACCACCATGAATATTAAGGTGGACCGGGGTGGAACTAAAGGCACCATCTATAGAGTAAATTTGGCGGTATGGGAAGCCAACGGAACTACAGAGGTCGCATGTAATAGATACGTGGGTACGAGTGATGATGTGGAGACCGCTGCTTTGGGTTTAGTCATCGGTAATTGGTATTACATTTCGGTTGATAATCATTATTATAATTACCGAGGCTCCTTTACTTTATGTTTAAATAGTACGCCTTCGTACGATTTTTATGAAGGGGCTTTGGATGTCTCTAGTTTAATTAACTCCTGCTCGGCCGATGCGGCTTACACCACCATTGGTGCCACCATGGATAAAGCCCAAGGGTCGTGTAATAATGGCGAAGGCTATAACCGTTGGTTTAAGTTTCAAGCTACCGCGACTACCATGAACGTTAAGGTAGACCGAGGAGGAACAAAAGGAACCATTTATCGAATTAACTTGGCGGTATGGGAAGCAAACGGTACCACTGAGATTGCGTGTAATAGATATGTTTCTACAGGTGATGATGTAGAAACCACTGCTTTTGGATTAGTTATTGGCAATTGGTATTACATTTCGATCGATAATCATCATTATGCATACCGGGGCTCATTTACCTTATGTTTAAACACTGCGCCTTCATACGATTTTTATGAAGGGGCTATTGATGTGTCAGGTTTGATTAACTCGTGCTCGGCCGATGCGGCTTACACCACTTTTGGTGCCACTATGGATAAATCGCAAGGATCCTGTAATAATGGGTCGGGCTATAATAGATGGTTTAAGTTTCAAGCTACGGCTACTACCATGAATGTGAAGTTAGATAGGGGAGGAACAAAAGGAACGGTAAATAAAGCCAACCTGGCAATATGGGAATCCAACGGTACCACCGAAGTGGCTTGTAACAGATATGTATACACGAGTGATGATGTGGAAATCGCAGGCATTAATTTAGTCATCGGCAATTGGTATTACATTTCGGTGGATAATAATCATGTAAACTACCGAGGTACCTTTACTTTATGCCTTAATACCACGCCATCCTACGATTTTTATGAAGGCGCTATTGATGTGTCGGGTTTGATTAATTCGTGCTCGGCCGATGCGGCTTATACCACCGTTGGGGCTACCATGGATAAATCGCAAGGTTCATGTAATAATGGTTCGGGCTATAACAGATGGTTTAAGTTTCAAGCTACGGCCGCTAGCATGAACGTGAAGTTAGATCGAGGGGGAACAAAGGGCACGATTAATAAAGCCAATCTGGCTTTATGGGAAGCCAACGGAACCACGGAAGTGATCTGTAATAAATACGTATATACGAGTGATGATGTGGAAATGGCCGGACTTAATTTAGTCATCGGTAATTGGTATTACATTTCGGTTGATAATAACCATGAGAACTACCGAGGTTCATTTACATTATGTCTAAACAGCACCCCTTCGTACGATTTTTATGAAGGGGCTTTGGATATATCTGGTTTGATTAATTCGTGCTCGGGTGATGCCGTTTATACCACCAATGGAGCCACTATGGATAAAGCCCAAGGTTCCTGTAATAATGGTTCGGGTTATAATAGATGGTTTAAGTTTCAAGCTACCGCTACTACCATGAACGTGAAGTTAGATCGGGGAGGTTCCAAGGGTACGGTGAATAAAGCCAACTTGGCCTTATGGGAAGCCAATGGAACTACGGAAGTGGTCTGTAATAGGTACGTTTACACGGGTGATGATGTGGAATTGACGGGACTAGGTTTAGTCATCGGCAATTGGTATTACATTTCGGTGGATAATAATCACGCAAACTACCGAGGTACATTTACCTTATGTTTAAACACGACTCCGTCCTACGATTATTATGAAGGGGCCCTGGATGTGTCAAGTTTGATTAATTCCTGTTCGGCAGATGCTGCCTATACCTCCATTGGTGCCACCATGGATAAAGCACAAGGATCGTGTAATAATGGTTCTGGATATAATAGATGGTTTAAGTTTCAAGCCACCGCCACCGCTATGAGTGTTAAGGTAGAATTGGGAGGGACAAAAGGCACGATAAATAGAGTGAATCTAGCCGTTTGGGAAGCCAATGGAAGCACGGAAGTCACGTGTAATAGATACTACTATGCCACGGAAGATGTAGAAATTAGCACGTTAAATTTAACGATAGGCGATTGGTATTATATCTCGGTCGATAATTACCATGAAAACTATCGTGGTTCATTTACCTTATGTTTAAATACCACGCCATCTTACGATTTTTATGAAGGGGCGTTAGAATTAACCAATTTACATAATGCGTGTTCTGGAGATGCCGAATATTCAACCTCTGGAGCCACCATGGATAAAGCTCAAGGATCATGTAACAACGGTTCGGGTTACAACAGATGGTTTAAATTCACCGCTTTGGAAACCTTAGTGGACATTACCATTAAAACGGGAGGATCTTATGGGAATGTAAGAAGATTGAATGCCACCCTTTGGGAATCAAACGGAACATCTCAATTGGCATGTGAAAAATACACCTCCGATTATAGTGACCTAAATATCAGTTACGGTTCCTTAACCATTGGGAATACCTATTACATTTCGGTCGATAATTATCTCAGTAATTTTCGAGGATCATTCACCTTGTGTATTGATAATATAGCCGATGTATTTTACTCTAGATCGTCTGGAAATTGGAATTCGATGAGTACCTGGTCACTCGTAGGTCATGCGGGTGTGGAGGCTACGAACATCCCGGGGTTATCGGATATTGTATACATTGATGGGCATAATGTATCGGTAAGCACCGACACCAAAAGTGCAGGAACGTATGTAAGCGTAACGAACGGAAACTCCTCTTTAGTGATTAATAATGCGGAACTGGAAGTAAAAGGGGCATTAAAATTAGAAAATGCAGGATTTAATAATTCGGGAACGATCTCTTTAACCAATACCAGTAAACTAATTATCCATAATGATTTTACGATTGAGCGAAATGGAGGAAATGTGGGTTTACAAGTTTTGGCAACGTCCACTAGTATTATCGAAGCAAAAAGTAATGTGTATCTAAATGGCTTAAGCGGTACGGGATCAAATAACCAAATTAGCCTTTCCAACGATGCGCATTTAATGGTGACCCATAAATTCCAAATAAAACAGGTAACCGGTGTTAAATCGGAGTTGATTTTAGCAAATAATTCGAAATTGACGGTTGGAGATGATTTCAATTTTACGGCCACAGGAGATGATAAAGTGGGGATCTCCCTTCAGAATTCTTCTTCCATGATATTCCATGGAGTAATAACAAGGGGGGCCCCAGCTTATGGGAAAATCAACTCTACGGATAATTCTACCATTCAGTTTAATGGGTACCCTTCAGGGAGTTTATTCCCAAAAACAGCATCGGTGGGCACATCTGATTTGTTAACCTTTCAAAATGTTATTATCAATACGAATAGTAGCAATGATATCATTACTTTAGAAAATGACGTATTCATTGTTAAGGACTTAACCGTGAACAGCGGGAAACTGATGGTGCCAGATGGGATCGCAATTACCGTAGGAAATAAAATTGTGAATGACGGAATTATTGTGGTGGAAGATGGCGGTAGTCTTATTCAAACGGGAACCGGAGCAAGTGAAAATTCGGGAACGGGTAATTATGTTATTCAACGAAAAGGAAATGCCACGAACGATTCGTATAATATTTGGTCTTCGCCTTTACAAGCGGCATCCATAACCAGTGCTTTTTCGGGTGCAAATCCGTGCGATGTATGGGTGTTTGATCCATCCAATCAAGCATGGACGCACGATTTTGTCGTGGGGTATTCTGCTACTTGTAATGGGAATGCGGTGACCTTTGGTGCAAATGATGTTATTGCCGGAGGCGATGGGGTGATGAACCCAGGGAACGGTTATTTTGTTCCTGGATCAACTAGTCCTACCCGTTCGTTTGATGGACAAGTGAATAACGGGACGATTACTATTCCCGTAGTGACCACCAATTTGGGAAATCAAACCGATTGGGATGAAGATGATTGGAATTTAATTGGAAATCCGTATCCAAGTGCCATCAGTGCTTCTCTTTTCTGGAATGAAAATGCCGTAAACAATTCTCGGATTATGGACGCTATGTATTTCTGGGATAGTGGGGATACCCTAAATGGATATAACCAATTTTCTGATTATGCTTCTTGGAATTTAACGGGGGGAGTTAACTCCGGAAATTCCTCGACCATTCCAAATGGAAATATAGCCAGTGGACAAGGATTTTGGGTATATGCCATCACCGATGCTTCGGTAGAGTTTAATAACAGTATGCGATTGGATGGAAATTCTCAGTATTTTAAGAATGAAACGGATATTGAACAACATAATTATTGGTTTAGTTTCAAATCTCCCGCTCAGCATCAAAACAATATCTTAGTGGGTTACGGACCGTTTTCTACGGATTCTATTGATTCGGGATATGATGCACATAAATTAATTGGAAATGCACATATCAAATTTGCGTCTTACATTGGCAATGAAGAATTCGTGATTCAATCTTTTGGAGCCTTAGATTATGAAGCGACCAAAATTATCTCATTGGTGGTCCAATCTGATGAGTCTGGAATCCATCATTTTTCAGAATATAACAAACAAAATACCACCGAAAATGTGACGGTATATTTTAGAGATAAGTTATTGAATGAACTGCATGACTTTAAATTAGGGGAACTAAAAATTTACTTAGAAGCCAATGTAGAATATACCGACCGGTTTGAATTAATTTTTTATAAGCAATCCAAACCCACTTCTATTTTAGAAGAAGAAGAAGAAGAAGAACATACCTATACTTTTATCCAGAATGAGACGCATTTAACGATTACGAATGAGAATGGAATTCAAGGCGATATTAAGGTGCTGGATGCCTTAGGAAAGGTGGTTTGGATGAAACAAAATCGACATGAAAGTACCAGTCAATCCATTGCTTGGTCTGGATTTGCATCGGGTGTTTATCATATTCTGATTACTCGGGATAACGAAACTATTTTGGTGAAAAAAGTGGTGAAGTTATAAACGCCACTTTCCTCTAAATAATGCACTTGGGTGCAGGTAAAGGAGGATGCCAATGGCCGTTATTACGACATGAAAAAGGGGTCTTTTCCAATACCATGGAAAGGATCCCTAGGAAGTCGTTCTCCAATTTTAGGTGTTATGGCTGTAATTGGTTAATTTAGGCGGGTAGTATGGCGCAAGATTGATTAACCAAACCGAACAACCGTAATAGCCATAGACCAACATATATGAATTTAAATTTAGCCGTCCTGATTGACGGAGACAATATACCATCGGCTCATGTAAAGGAAATGATGGAGGAAATAGCCAAATATGGCAATCCCACAATTAAACGTATTTATGGCGATTGGACCAGTCCGCATTTAAGCAAATGGAAAAACCTATTGCTTCAAAATGCCATTACACCCATTCAACAATACGCGTATACCACCGGTAAAAATGCGACCGATTCGGCCATGATTATCGATGCGATGGATATTCTGTATTCCGAAAAAGTAAGTGGCTTTTGTTTGGTTTCTAGCGATAGTGACTTTACCAAACTGGCGACTCGTTTACGAGAAGCAGGAATGCAAGTGATTGGGATTGGAGAGAAAAAAACACCCAATCCGTTTATCGTAGCCTGTGATAAATTCATTTATATCGAGATTATTAGAAAGCAAACGGAAAAGAAAGAAAGCATTACTCAAAAAGATACCGTCAAAGAGAGTATTGATAAAATCACTTCTAAGGTAATTCGACTTATTTCCGCCACTATTTCTGATTTATCGGACGAAGAGGGATGGGCATTCTTGGGGGATGTTGGTAGTTTATTGCAAAAGAAACAACCCAATTTCGATTCCCGTAATTACGGGTTTGAAAAACTAACTCCCTTAATTAAATCTATCGGTAAGTTTGAAGTCGAACGAAGAGAAAGTCCCCGGAGTAAGCACAAACTGATCTACGTGAAGAATAAGTAGGTTTTTATTTGAGGTCCATTTAACATAGAAACTAAGCTGTTTCTAAATAATCGACCTAGAACAAGACTTAGGTGGAAGCATTCACAATCGTATAATATTCTGCTTTTCCCTTTTCGGTGAGGTACGGGAAAATACTTTGATTAATTATTTCGGAATAAACGGCAATGGATTCTTTGGCGAGGGAATTGGTGCTTATTAATTCGGAAGAAATCCAAAAATCACTCATGATTTTTAGTCGAGTATATAAATTTTGATATTCATTTTCTAAAATAGGGGCACGTAAAAGCCCTTCTTTTACCAATACCTCAAAGCGGGTGGAAAACTGGCCCACTCGTTCTCTAGATAGGTGGATATAGTGCGCTTGTATTTTTTCATTTTCTCGCATTACCTGGACAAAATCCAAAAATATAAATCGGTAATCGTAAAAATTAGTCATGATCGTAAAGGAGATGTCAAAAAGCGATTTCAGCATGCTTTTAGACACGGTTTCGGGTTGAAAACTGTCATCAATATTCTGTACCAACTGGTAGTACAACGCCTCTATAATTTCCTCGCGTTTCTTGTAATGATACGTCAAGTTCCCTTGACTGATTCCCATTTCGTTCGCTATGGTTCTAAGGGTAACCTGAGAAAGTCCCTCTTTATTAAATAACGCTAAAGCCGTGTTTAAAATGACTTCTTTGGTTTTCTTCATTTCACGAAAATAATATATTTAGTAGTATTGACCTAAATCTAAATTAATTAGTACTTTTGACCTAAAACTAGGGGAGATGACAGACATTACAATTATTGGCGCGGGTATTGGCGGGTTAACCACGGCCATCGCTTTACAGCAAAAGGGATTTAAAGTAAGCGTTTTTGAGCAGTCTGAGGAATTAAAAGAAGTAGGTGCGGGTATTATTTTGGCTAATAATGCGATGCAAGTGTATGAGAAATTAGGATTACGGGAGGCGATTGAAAAGGCGGGTAATCCAATTTCAACGATGAATCTTACCGATGCCGACCTGCAACCTTTATCGCATATGGACATGTCTTATTTTGAGAAAAAATACCAGGTAAAAAATATCGCTATTCACCGAGGGGTCTTGCAACGTATTTTGTTAGATCAATTAACCTCGATGGAAGGAAATTTAAACCATCGCTTAAAAGGTATTCAACCCACGGGTAGTGGATATTCTTTAAGCTTTGAAAATGGTAAAACGTATAAAACAGCTATCCTTATTGGGGCGGATGGATTGCATTCTAAAGTCAGACAATTATTGTTTCCTACCCATGAAATTAGAGAAGCCCATCAAGTATGCTGGAGGGGAATTACCCGGTGTGAATTACCCTTTGAATATTTCAATGAACTGAATGAAGCTTGGGGTAAAAATGGTCGGTTTGGTTTTGTTCAAGTGTCAAAGAATAGAGTATACTGGTATGCTCTAAAATCGTATAAAATCGATGCGCAGGAATTTTCGGTAGATCAGCTTGAAAATTCCTTTGAGGATTTTAATCCCATTATTAAATACCTTATTAAATCCACCCCAAAAGAAAATATTCATACGGCAAGCCTATCCGATTTAAAACCCATGCATCAATGGTTTGAACAAAACGCGTGTTTAATTGGAGATGCCGCACATGCAACCACACCCAATATGGGGCAAGGCGCTTGTCAGGCTATTGAAGATGCGTATGTGCTTTCAGAATGTATGGAAAAGTATGCTACGGAAGAAGCCTTTGAAAAATTTCAAAATGTAAGATTACCCAAGGCGCATCAAGTAACCAATGGAAGTTGGTTAGTGGGTAAAGTAGCACATACATCCAACCCTCTTTTAATGGGGGTACGAAATCTGATGATGCGATGGATGCCAGCAGCGATAAACAGAAAGCAAACGGAAAAAATATTCCAATTACCGGTGATGAAATAGTCGGATTCAAGGGATTATAAATGGAATCGGACGTATTCATAAGAAAGGCGGGGGACCTAGAAAGACCGGAGTGGATTTTGGGGAGTAGGGGGCATATTTAACAATTTTTGGAAACCTGGGTAAAGCTTCCTCTGGAGCGGTCGTGTACTTTTGAGGCCGCTAATAAATCCGTAAATATTCAATGAATCCAATAGAAAAAATCAAAGAGCTAGGGCTACAATTACCCCAAGTATCTATTCCTGGAGGGAATTATGTATCGGTTAATATCCGAGCAAATATGGCCTACGTGGCGATCCAATTTCCGATCCTTAATGAAGAGTTTAAATATCAAGGACACTTGGGGAAAGAACTAAGCACCCAGGACGGAATAAAAGCCATGGAATTATGTGCTTTGAATGTACTGGCACAAGTGGAAGCTAAAATTGGCTTTGACAAAATACTCGGACTAAATCATATAGATGCCTATTTTCAAGCGGCAGCAGATTGGGATGATTCTCCCTTAATTGTGAATGGAGCATCCGATTTATTTGTGAATGTTTTAGGGGAAAAGGGAATGCATTCGCGTGCCATTTTCGGAGTGGATAAACTGCCCCGAAACTTTGGGGTGGGATTAACCACCTCTTTTACCCTTAAATAGAATCTGGAAATTTATAAATAGTAGAAAATGAACGAGCCATCATTTGAAGTAATCATTATTGGAGGAGGGCCTGCAGGAATGAGTGCCGCCTTGGTATTAGGACGAAGTAGAATAAAAACCTTAGTGTTAAATACCGAATCTCCACGAAACAAAATCACCACCCACTCTCATGGATTTCTTACCCAGGATGGAAAACATCCCATGGAAATATTTGAAGTGGGGAAGAAGCAATTGACTAAATATCCTGCGGTGCACTATGTATCGGAAAAAGCCATGAAATTGACGGCATTACCTACCGGATTTGAAGTACATACTGCACGTGCTAAATACACCACCGAAAGAGTGGAGATCGCTACGGGGTATACGGATAATATTGCCGGAATTGGTATCCCGGGATTGACCGAAGTCTATGGTAAATCGGTGTACCCCTGTCCTTTTTGTGATGGCTTTGAAATGGCCGATAAAAAATTGGCGGTATTTGGATCGGCAGAAATAGCCCCCATGTTTTCAAAAAAGATTTGGCATTGGTCAAAAGATGTGATCGCTTTTACCCATGGCGAAAAAGTATCGGATCCTGAATTGGTTGCTAATTTGGCGGATAAAGGAATCCAGGTCATAGAAGAGAAAATCAAACATATTATTTCGGAAAATGGGCAGCTGAAAGCCATTGAATTGGAAGATGGGCGGTTAATAAACCGGGAGGGTGGATTCCTTCCTGATCCGAAAGCCACTGAAAGTACCGATTTTGCATTGAAATTAGGGATCAAAAAGGAAGTCGGGCGTTTTGGGAGAGATTTCTATGTGGTGGATGAGAATAAAGAAACGGAAATTAAAGGCCTGTTTATTATTGGAGATGCCCGAAATGGATGGAGTGGTGTAGCGCCATCGGTAGCCGAGGGAAGTGAAGTGGCTGCCGCCATTACCCATCAAATTATAGAGGCGAACTGGATGAAATAAGAAGGGTTTATTTTTTATTAAAAGGGATGGCGAATATTCGCTATCCCTTTTTGTGTTTGAATACGTTATCTTGCTGTGATAAACGATGAAGAAGTGGATGCGGGTATTTCTGGATGCATTTTTCCGGTATCATGCCATCTCCAAGGGGGAAGCAAGCAGAGTTAGCGCAAGTATTTACCATCCGTAATTGCCAAGCGTTTAGCATGAGCCATGTTCATCATCGATGACTGTTCCTAGTGAAATAAAGGTTAGGAGTAGCTGGTGTAAGAATACGAACGTATACAAGAAATGATTATGGAAAATAAAGAAGCACACCCTTTTGAAGATTCAGCATTAACCACCATTTTGGTGGTCTCCAATATGGCCGAATCCAAACGGTTTTATGCCGGTGTTTTGGGAGCTGAAATATTTCGAGAATATGGGGGCGACTCCATGGTTTTGGAATTTCTAGGAAACTGGATTTTATTAGTGACTGCGGGCGGACCTACGCCCGATAAACCCCACACCTATTTCGAGATCCCTACCGATCCAGACCGGGTTAGTAATGCCTTTACCATCCGAGTAAAGGATTGCGTGAAATCGCATAGAATATTACAAGATAGGGGTGCGAAATTTATCACGGATCCCATTGTAAATGGCGCAGAAACTAGATGTTTCTTCCGAGATCCAGACGGCCATTTATTCGAAATTAGCGAGTACCGAAAAAGTAGTTAAGCCGACAAAAGCACAGATTATTCCTGCGTAGGTTTTCTATTGATATACCGTACAGTATATTTGCACATGGTACGGTCAGAAAAAACGAGGAAATTCATTATTGAAAAAACAGCGGCTATCTTTAACAGAAAGGGATATACCGGTACCTACATGTCCGATTTAACCCAAGCCACGGGTTTAACCAAAGGAAGTATTTACGGGAATTTCAAGGATAAAAACGAAGTCGCAGTCGAAGCATTTCGATACAATTATAGGTTTCAAACTGCCAATGTGATTCAGGAAATGGAGCAAGAAGCACATGCAGGTCAAAAGCTCCTACGATTTCTGAATCATTATAAAACTGCGTATGCGGCTATTTTTAATAATGGTGGCTGTGCCATTTTAAATACGGCTGTGGATACGGATGATGGCAACGATTTGTTGAAACAGGAAGTCATAAAAACCTTACATCAATGGCATAAAATAATTTCGGAGACCTTAATGCAAGGGATAGAAAAGAAGCAACTCCGTCCTACCGAGGTAGATGAATTTACGTATCGCATGGTGGCCCTTATTGAGGGAAGTATCTTGCTGAGTAAAACCTTAAATAAACCGAGTATCTTAATAAAGAATATCGAATTTTTGGAAACAGAAGTACACGCGTTATTCGGGAATTAAAAATTTTTTATAGCATTATATACCGTAAGGTATATTAATAAAATATAACAATATGAAAAGAGTTGTCATAACAGGGGTGGGAGCGATCACTCCGATTGGAAAAAATGTAAATCAATACTGGGAAAATTTAGCGAATGGAATTTCTGGAGCGGGAAAAATCACCCGTTTTAATACCGATAAATTTAAAACCAAGTTTGCATGTGAAATTAAGGATTTCCAGCCTTTGGACTATTTCGATAGAAAGGAATCTAGGAAGTTAGATAGGTATAGTCAATACGGACTCATTGCGACCGATGAGGCGGTACGAGATGCGGACTTGGATTTTTCCACTTTAAACCCCAATCGCATCGGGGTTATTTTTTCAAGTGGAATCGGGGGATTTGAAACCTTTGAGCAACAAGTGATGGAGCATGCCTATAATGAGCGAACTCCCCGGTTTAATCCCTTCTTTATTCCCAAAATAATTTCGAATGGTTTGGCGGGTTTAATCGCCATTAAGTATGATTTACGAGGCGTCAATTATTGTCCCGTTACCGCCTGTGCTTCTTCTACCCAAAGTGTGATTCAAGCCTTTAATTACATTCGCTTGGGGAAAGCCGACCTTATTATTTCGGGGGGATCGGAAGCGCCAATTACCGAGGCTTCCATTGGGGGATTCAATGCCATGAAAGCCATGTCGACTCTTACCGATGAATTTGCTACGGCATCTAGTCCATTTGATGCCGATAGAGATGGCTTTGTAGTAGGCGAAGGAGCGGGCGCTTTAGTGGTCGAGAGCTTAGAGTCGGCTTTGAAAAGAAACGCAAAGATCTATGCCGAAATTGTTGGAGGTGGCGAAAGTTCCGATGCCTTTCATATTACCGGAACCCATCCCGAAGGAAGAGGCGCTTTTGATGCCATGAAGGAAAGTTTGGAAGAAGCCCAAGTGGCCTCGCATCAAGTAGATTACATTAATGCCCATGCCACCTCTACGGGAGTGGGCGATTTATCCGAAATCCGAGCCATTGAGGCCCTGTTCTCAACGAGTTTAGATCACCTTCAAATAAGTGCCAATAAATCGATGACGGGTCATTTGCTTGGCGCTACCGGAGCTATTGAGGCCATATCTACTTGTTTATCGGTAAAGTATGATGTCATTCCTCCCACCATTAACACGGTGAATAGAGATACTCATATTCCTGAAAATTTGAATTTGTCATTGGGTACAAAAACTAAGCGACAGGTGAATTATGCCTTGAGTAATAGCTTTGGTTTTGGAGGCCATTGTGCGGCTATTTTATTTAAAAAGTACACGGAATAAAAGGAGGGAAAAGTAGGTGGAAGTAAGAGGGGATTAAGGGGAGAATATTTTTTTTTAATGCCTCTCGCTTTTCCATCGGAAGGGGGACATCGTATGGGGAGGTTAGAAGTTCTCAGAAATTCGGAGGAACCATTTCTAAAGATGCGCTCATTTCTGTATATTTACATCCTATACTTTTACTAAATAATAACCTTAAGATGAAAAACCAAAAGACTAAATTACTAGCCGTAATTGTAGCTGCTATAGTACCCTTGATGGGTTACAGTCAAACCTATCACCAATATTTTGATGGGGCAGATACGAGTAGCTACTATTCCATTTTTATGCAATTAGATACTTCGAGTACGAATGTTTGGCAAATTGGACCTCCGAATAAATTAATTTTTGATAGTGCAGCCACTGCTCCAAATGCTTTGGTAACGGATACCCTCCTGTCCTATCCTACCAATAGTTTCTCTAGCTTTACCTACGATATTCCAAATAATGGTTTTCCAATGGGAATTATGGCGATTCAGTGGATACAAAAGTTGGATATGGATCCAGGCATGGATGGCGGGTTAGTAGAGTACTCTAGAGACAAAGGGCAAACATGGATAAATGCATTTAATAGTCCAGAGGTTTATAATTTTTATGGGTTTGATAGTATTAATGTAGACACTTTACCCAATGGCGAAATGGGTTTTACAGGTACAGATAGTACATGGAAAGATATTTGGTTGTGTTTTGATTATTCTTGGTTAAACAACTATGACAGTGTATTAATCCGACATACATTGGTATCTGATTCTGTGGATCAAAACAGAGAGGGATGGATAATGGATAACTTTTTAGTTCATATTACCATGATCCATACGGTCAATGAAGTAGATACGAAGGAATACATGACCGTAGGACCTAATCCCACGCAGGGAAGGGTGGAACTCGTTACCAAAAAGAGGGAAGGATACCATGTTATTGAAAATATGGAATTGGTAAATGCAGAAGGTAAAGTGGTTCAGAATTGGGGTTTAAGTCCGACCAAATATTTTATAGATATTAGTAATCAGCCCAATGGCATTTATTTCCTTCGAGTAAAAACGAATATTCAAACCGAGACTTTTAAAATTATTTTGGACAAATAAAGCGGATGTGTGTATTAAAATTGGACGTTAAATGCTTTTTGGTTCTTTTTTTTATCCTGGCTATTTGGAGCTTTAAGGAAATTCCGTCCCCAATTCCGTACCGTTTTCCTGAATTAAAGTATTTTCCAAAAATGCCGTTCACCCATAACCCAGCCACGGTGGAAGGGGTGGATTTGGGACGATTTCTTTTTTACGATCCTATTTTAAGTGAGAACAATCGTATTTCATGCGCGAGTTGTCATCAACAAAAAATGGCTTTTTCTGATTCTCCAAATACCTTTAGTAAAGGGATTCACGGGGAACGGATGACTCGAAATACCATGCCTTTATTTAATTTGGCCTGGTATCCTTCGTTCTTTTGGGATGGCAGGGCTGCCACTTTGGAGCAACAAGTGTTTATTCCTGTTCGTGCCCATCAGGAAATGAATTTGGATTGGCAAACTGCGGTTAAGCGTATTGAAGAAAGTCCGTTTTATCCGTCCAAATTTCAATTGGCTTTCGGGAGTCCCAAAATTGATAGTGTTTTAATTGCCAAAGCCATTGCCCAATTTGAACGGACCTTAATTTCACATAACTCTAAATACGATCAGGTGATTCGTGGAGAGAACTATTTCTCAGCGGAGGAGTATGAGGGCTTTGTTCTAATGAATGATCAAACCAAAGGCGATTGTCTTCATTGTCATATTACCGATGGTGGGGTACTGGGTACCACTACAAAGTTTAGTAATAACGGTTTGAATTACGCGCTAATTCCTAGTGATTACCCAGATCAAGGTTTGGCGGAAACAACGGGTAATGTAATGGATGTAGGAAAGTTTCGGATTCCTTCTTTACGAAACGTGGCGGTAACAGGGCCTTACATGCACGATGGTCGTTTCAAATCCCTAAAGGATGTATTAGATTTTTACAGTGAAGGGGTTCAAAATGGCTGGAATGTAGATCGTAAAATGGCGTATGCCCATCGCGGGGGAGTCCATTTATCAGAAACTGAAAAACGAAGAATAATAGCCTTTTTAGGGACTCTGACAGATTCTACTTTTTTGAGTAATCCCGACTTTTCAAATCCTTTTCCGATAAAAACTAATTAATGGTTTTTTTGGTTTCCCAATGGCCAGCTTAACAAAAGTGCCTTATTTTTGAGGGGAAGTCTAAACGTATAATGATTCCATATTTCTAGTACAAAGAGAAAGCATGGGATCTTATTAATCCGATTCAAATGAAAAAGTGTGTACTATATGGAATGATCCTCCTATCCCAGGTGATAATGGCCCAAACCACGATCCCCATATCCATTACTTCAGCTTATCTAGATACGGTAAGAAAGGTGGAAATTACGTTACCTGAATCGTATGATACGAGTCAGGTTAATTATCCGGTGATTTATTGCCTAGACGGTGATTATACCCAATTCATGGTAAATGGGTTGATACAATTCAATGCCTACTTGGGTAAAAGTCCGGAATGTATTGTGGTGAGTATTCCTCAAAACTATCTAAATGAAAAGAAGCAAAAATTTCAACGTTGGATAGATTGTGGGTATAGCTGGAAAACAGGAATGTTAAAAGAATCGGGCATGCAATTCAAAGATTTTATTCAGAAAGAGTTAATTCCGGAAATAGAAAAAAACTTTCGAGTAGCTCCCTATAAAGCCATAATTGGTCATTCGTTTACGGCCAATTACGTGAACTATTTTTTATTGGATGAACGCCCTTTTTTCAATGCCTATGTGGCCATTAGTCCGTACTATGCCAGTAATATGTACGACTCTTTGCAAACCAAGCTGGACCAACTCAAAGAACCCGTTTATTACTTTACGGCTTATGGTGAAAATGATTTGTCGGGTCATAAATCCTCGGTACAAGAATTTGATAAACGTTTTGGGAAATTAGAAATACCCCATTTTCACTATGAATTATTTGACTTAAATGGAAATAAAGCTACGCATTACACCATTTTCACCAAAGCTTTGCCCTTTGGATTTGAGCATATTTTCCCGGGGTATGGAGAGATGACCGATCAAGAAGTAAAAGAGGTATTACATACAGCCGATAAAGTGGCTTATTTACGCCATAGAATAGCGGAGTCCAATAGGAGGTATGGAACGCATAAAACCATCACCGAAAGCGATGTGTGGAATGTAGGATACGCCATTGAAAAGAAAAAACAATGGAGCCAATTCAAAGAATTAGGCGAATGGTTTATTCAAGAAAACCCAGAACAAGTAACGGGATATTATGCACTTGCGGGTTACTATGAAAAAACCAAGGATTTCCAAATGGCCCTCAAATATTACCAAAAGGGGTATTCGTTTTTAGGGGAAGACATCCTGAATAAAGCCGATTTTCAGGAAGATATTTATCGCATGCAAAAGAAATTGAAATAGATACTTTTTATGAAAACAACCTTGAGGTTATGCCTAGTTATGGGGAGTTTATTCCTTATTGGATGTGATTTTACTCCCAAAGAGACCTGTGCTATTCATGTAAAATTAGCAAAGGAGCAAGGCATTGATAGTTCAAACCTAGTGTACCAGTATTATCAAAAATATGGGTTTACGGATGTTTGCGAAGATTTGAGGATGGTAGCCAAAAATACACGGCTTACTCGTTTCGATAAAACGTTGCCTTTATCGGCACAGGATCGTCAATTGCTCCACAGTTTTTCAAATAAAATGGACCGTTTAGTTGGGAACCAACTAGTTTTCACTACCCATAATCGAATCTGGTTTAGAGATATCGAATTAGACTTTGTGGAATTCAAATTAGATAGTGGTTTACTATTAAATTTAGAAAAAGGGACTTACCAAATTACCCAATCGGAATTTGTAAATAAATGGGAGGTGTTGGATGAAAATTCAGGTCTGTATTATGTGGAAATTCATCGATGTGATGGGCGATAGAAACAGATTGGATCCAGGTATAAAACAACCCTCATTATCGATATGTTTTTGGCGGAGTATTTGTATCCTTTGGAAAATAACTTTTTTGATAGGATGAATAAACACTTTCGAATAGGGTCTTTAATGAGAATATGTATAGGCATATTTTGCTTCTTTTATGCGAGTCCTCCAGCCAAAGCACAGTTATTTTTGAACCATACTTTGGATGAGATAAAAGCGTGTTATTTACTGGATTCCAGTTTACTGGAAGAGAGTGGTCAGACGTTGCTGTTCCAAATGGATAGGTTTAATTCAGGTACGGTTTCCTTTAAATTGAAGGAAAACAGGTGTTACGAGTACACCTATTTGTTACATTGTAAAGCGTGTTTTGAGGTGTATCTGTATCGATTAACGGAAGACTTTTATTCGGAATGGAAACCTTATAATGATTCTATTTATTATGCCAAAGAAAGGACCTGGGGTAAAGAATGGACTTTGGGTGGGCACAGCGTGTATTTTGTTCCAAAAATGAGTACAAAAACAAGTGCGTTGGGAAGCTTCTGTTGGGAAGCGAATGTGACTATGGACACCTTGAGTAAAGAAGCCTATATGCAATTGTATTCCAATACACCCACGGTAAAAATCAAAAAGCGAAAACTTATAGGAGAGTGGCGATTACAACCCAATGCACTTTATCCTACCGAAATTAACACGATGTCTATTTGGAATAAAAAAACCGCTTTTATTTCTTTTGGATATGGGGCGGAGGAGGAACCATTCGATTTAGAATGGCTAACAAAAAACGTATTTCAGCTGTGGGATATGGATGAAGCTACCCAAGAACTATACCTGACTTGCGAAATTACCTCGGTCACAGATGCGGTGTTAAACGTTCGTTTTTATACCGATGAAGGTAAGTTTATTCAAACTTTTAAAAAAATAGAATGAAATTTAAGGTATGCTGAAAACAACCATTTATCGCGATCTCTTATTTGTACTCTTCCTGATGGTGCCTAGTATTTCCTTTGCCCAAGAAATATTTTCAGATTCTATTTGGGAAAACGAAGTGACGCCATGCGAGCATTTAATTCACGATGATTCGGAGTTCTATAAAAAATCAATCGCTAAAGGGGTTCATTTGGTGGGGTATAAGTTATCGGAGTGTAAGGAAGGTTGCGATCCGTATCAATTTTTAAATGCGATCAGCGCCATCGATACCTTGGGCGATTCTTTGATTTTCTATTTCGAATTATCCCTTAATTGTTGTTTAGGTTCCCGGTTAGCCGTGGATGTTCTGGATTCCTTAACGTGGAACTTTGTATTAACACCTCAAGATTTTGACGAATGTTCGGCTTGTTTTTGTAATTGTTGTTTTTCTTCCATCGTGAGTGTGGTCCATAAAACGGGTATAATGCCTACCCGTTTTCAATACAATGGAGATTCCATTGCCCTTTCCCAAAACCGGGTAGAACGTGTGTATAGTGAAATGAAATATGGGAGTAATGGAAACCGAAAATCCTACCTCAGTTATCGGGCTTTATCCAAAATGATCCTATCTCGAATCACTTATGATCAACAAGGAAATTTCATGTACTTAGAATATTTTGATGAAAAGGGAGTTGTAATTCGTAAACATTACCAAACACGGCATGACTAGATTAAGCACCTTATTTTTTATTCTGATAAGCACCATTTCTTATGGCCAGGAAAATCTAACCGATTCCTTGTATCAGGAAGCTTTCCGGAAGTTTGAATCTCAAATTCCGGAGTATTACACCAAGTACTCTGTGGGGGATGCGGCTTTTCAAAATATTTATGTGCAAGAAAACCGCTATATGTCGGTGTATCCAGATACTATACATGGACGAGCTGTTATTGTTTTAACCTCTAAAAATTACGCAAAACATTACCGTCAAAATGGCGGGAAACTTATTCAGGTGGAGATCCGAGCGATCCAAACCCATCAAGACCGATTGGGAATAGCCTTTATTCCCTACCATGGGAGTTTAAGAAAAAAGAAAGAAGTGGATTTGTATTTAACCGATTGGACCAATGTGTATTTCCGATTTAATTCAGAAAGCGAAAAATGGGAATTTGACCATGTAGAAAATGCAGGGATTTAGTAAATTGTAAAAGGGATGAAAAGAGCCAGTAAAATAATAACACGAGTGATTTTAAGCTGCTGCATATTAGCTATGGGAATGCTACTATTTGGTTTTAATGGAGGGAATAAGGTAGAGAATCCTTTTGCTTCTGAAACTCCGATTGTTTCTACTTTTTCAAAATCGGTTAATGCCCCTTTTCAAAGCGGAGATCTCATTTTTCAATCGTCCACTGCCGGACAGGGACAGGCTATTCAATTGGCTACGCATTCCAAATACAGTCATGTGGGAATTCTCTTTGAAAGAGAAGGGCAGTTGGTGGTGTATGAAGCGGTTCAGCCTGTTAAAATCACCCCCTTGCACGACTTCATTCACCGGGATAAAAACGGAGCTTATGTGGTTAAACGATTAAAAAATGCGAAAGAAGTACTCACTCCGGAAGTCCTTCAAAAAATGAAAGCCATCGGGAAGCGATTTCTAGGTAAAAACTACGATTTGTATTTTGAATGGAGTGATGAACGGATCTACTGTTCCGAACTGGTTTGGAAAATGTATAAAGAAGCTACGGGATTGGAAATTGGTAAACTACAGCCTTTATCCGATTTTGATTTAACCCATCCGGCTGTAAAAGAAAAAATACGGGAACGCTATGGCCAAAATATCCCTCTGGATGAATGGATGATTTCGCCCGGAGCCATGTTTGACTCTGAGGAGTTGTATACCGTGAAAGTCCAGTTGTAGCCTAAATATTTCGTATTTTTCCCACCTTATTAAATCGCACACCTGTTCTTAGCTTTTATGAGTGATAAACATGCATTAGTATTTAGATTCGCTATCTTAAAAATGGAAGATTATTTTAGTCTTTTTGCAATCCTCGTATTGGGATATTACTACTATCAGAATGAACATCTAATGATATTATTAATCGGGATGATCACGGTTTTACGAATAGTTTATAATGTATTTAGTCGAATAGGAAACCGTGAAAATTTTGTGATGATTAACTCAAACGGAATTGAATTCTGTAAAAAGAAAAAAATATTTTCTTGGAGTGAAATAACACATACTTACCTGGATACGGAAATTAAAAAATACGGTAAGGATTCAGAATTTGAAATGTTTCTTTACGTTCATACCCACAACAATCGTAAAAAAATTAATGTGGATGGGTTGAACTATTCGTACGATCAATTTAATAAAACGGTTAAGTTTTACGGAGGTAAGAAAATGGGTATAAACCCGAATCCAGATAGATCCACAGTTATAGGAATTCTTAAAGAAGCAAAGAATTGGTTGAGTGTAGCTTCAAATAGGTGGAAAGCATTCTATTCCCTATTCTTTATTACCGGTATTTTTGCTATGGTTGGCGTTGTTTTACTTTTTCGAAACACCTTTATTGAGGTGAGGTGGGTTTTAATAATTGGTTCTTTTTCTGGGTTTGTAGGGTTTCTTTTGTGCAA
>CAJXZP010000060.1 GCA_913062955.1 uncultured Flavobacteriales bacterium
AAATCTTCCTCCCAAAAAATAATATCCTTACGTTTAGGCGATTTCCCGAAAGGCATCTACTTAATTGAGGTACAAAATGCGAACGAACGAAAAGTATTGAAAGTAGTAAAGCACTAATGCGGAGTTAATCAAACGGGAAGCATTAAATGGTAAGTGCATGTAGAATCCTGGTCCATTTGGGCTTCCATAAAAAAACAATGCAATGACCAAAATCAGTAAGTATAGGCGATATCACTATACGGGACGGGTTTCAACATGCGGTGTATTTTATTCCAACGCAATCCAAGATTTGGTTGGGCAAACGGCTCATTGAATGTGGATTCTCGTCCGTAAACATCACCCATTTGGCGAATGTAAAAAGGATGCTTATGCGAAGGTTAATTCCGGCTTGACCTGAGTCTAATACGGGAAGATGGCAGAATTACAGGTACGGTAAGGCCAACCTCATCTACTCCCCTTTTAACAACTGGTTATAAAGAAACTAACCTACGAAAAAGACGGACTTAACCCAACCCCTAGTTTCCTTTTTTCGTATTATTTAGCATAGGAATTAACCATCCTTTATTATCACTAAATCTGTTACTATGAAAAACCTTTTACTATCACTTCTACTCCTATCTTCTATTTCTACTTATGCTCTTAATCAAGCCCCCATTGCCACATTTGACACCATCAATTACTCTTTTGCCAATGCCCATAGAATAGATTCATTGGAATTGAATATTCCGGACTTACTCCATAATGACTATGACCCAGATGGTTCATTAGTAAATATGGTAGACATCATCTACTCCGGTCCTCATTCATTTTCAACCTTTAAACCAACGGGAACCACTATTACATCCCTTTTCTTTACACCCAAAAATGGTTTTAGTGGTAAGGTCACCTTTCAATACATTATTAAGGATCGGGGAACGCCCGTAAAATTTGACACCACTCAAGTCACTATATTTATCGCTAGAAGATCTTTCGAAACCTTAAAAGCCAACAATATTGGGGCAACTATTACCACGGAAATCTTATTCGCAGGGGGGGACCATCAGTCTCCGGGATTAGAAGTCCCTATTAATTCCGGTTTATTTTCCTTGTATGGATCCAATTTATGGATAGCGGGTAGCGTAGATGGGGTGATGTACTCTAACTCCAGAAAGTGGGGTTCACCTGACAACTCTGGAATTGGATCGGTTGGAAACCCTGGGCCAGTTTCTAATTCTTCTAATACCGGCTCCATGTTCAACACCCATTGGAACCGGGTTTGGAAAATAACCAAAGTACAGATAGACCATCATTTAGCTAATTACCAAAGCAATGGATATGTCGCTCCTGAGATCATCTTAGAATGGCCCACCCATGGCATTATTCTTAAGGGTGAAGCCCCCTTTTTAGCCCCTTATTTTGACAGAAACAACGATCTTTTGTATGATCCATATGATGGAGATTACCCCCTAATTAAAGGAGATGAAGCCATTTATTTTATGTATAATGATGGTAACTCTCCCATAGATCGTCATCCAATGACCACCGAGGTTCATGGAATGGCATATGCCTTTTCGTGTGGTGATTCAGCCCTGCACAACACCATTTTTGTTGATTTCAGAGTCATAAACAGGTCGAGTAACACCTACGTAAATACTTCATTTGGATTATGGGCAGATTTTGATATCGGGGGAATGGCGGATGATTTCATGGGGTGTGATGTCATGCGCAATTTCTTTTACGCCTACAATGGTGATGATTACGATGACCTGTTTTATGATGATACTTTATCTTATGAATCGTACCCACCCGCCATTGGAACAATACTCCTGAAAGGGGCCCCACAAGATCCCGATGGGCTGGATAATTCTATTGGAATAGATACAAATCAAAGCATAAACGGCACCGGGTTTGGAGATGGAATTATTGACAATGAATTCTGGGGCTTAGAGTTCAGCCATGTATTTTCAAATGGTATTAATGAACCCAACACCGACTTAGAATTTTCAAGAATCATCTCCGGCCTTTCCTCTACTAACACTCCCTGGCAAACCCACATCAATGGATCCAGCATTTCCACCCCATACAAATACATGTACCCAGGTAACTCAGACCCCTGGTATTACGGTACTTTTGGAGCCCCAATCTCCAATTGGACCGAACATACTTCTAATAATACTCCAGAAGATCGAAGAGTTGTAGGTTCCACAGGACTTGTCACCTTTTCGCCCGGGGATGAAATAAACCTAAGTTATGCCTTTGTTTTTGGCCGTGATTATGTAAACCAAGGCGCACAGGCGGGAGTCACCAATATGTTAAAAAGAGTGGATTCCATTAGAAGCTATTATGATCAAGGCTTGTTGACCCCATGTGGTTTTCCAACGTCTATAACTCCGATAAACGAAACTTCAGCGCCCTTTAAACTGTACCCAAATCCAACCGAAAATTTAGTTCAAATTGAACAATTAGGAAACGAGGAGCTCCACATAAAATTAATGGATATTTCGGGTAAAGTGCTCGTAAATAAATCTTCCTCCCAAAAAATAATATCCTTACGTTTAGGCGATTTCCCGAAAGGCATCTACTTAATTGAGGTACAAAACACGAACGAACGAAAAGTATTGAAAGTGGTAAAGCACTAATGAAGTGTTAATAAAACGGGGAGGACGAAATAGCGATTGTATGTAGAATCCTGTTACATTTGGGCTTCAATCAAATACCATGCAATTACCAAAATCAGTAAGTATAGGCGATATCACTATACGGGACGGGTTTCAACATGAGGAACATTTTATTCCAACGGAATCCAAAATTTGGTTAGGAAAACGGCTCATTGAATGTGGATTCTCGTCCTTAGAAGTTACCAATTTAGGGAATCCCAAAGGGATGCCTCAATTTAAAGATGCGGATGAAGTTCTTCAAGGGATTCGAAAAACAAAAACAGGGTGGGGCGCGGCCAATGGAACGAAACTCACTGCGGTAACCATTCGTGAAAAAGCGATTGAACGCGCCATTGAAGCCAGACGCAATGGCTACGGTCCCGATCGAATATTATTGATGGTTTCTACCAGTGAAGCCCACCATAAGGTAAATTCAGGCTTGTCCCTTTCTGAGTACTGGAAGATGGCCGAAAAGTATATCCCAATGGCTCGAGAAGCAGGTATGGAAGTATGCGGAACCGTAAGCACCATATGGGGATGTCCAGTAACAGGGCCTACCGACTTGAATTTAGCGATTGACTTTAGCCAGAGATGGTTAGCTATTGGAGCGACCGATATTGAACATGCGGATCATGACGGATCCGGGACTCCATTGAGTATTTACACCTATTTTTCTCGCTTACTGGATCGAATTCCAGACCCCAGCAAACACATTGTCCACTTGCATACCACTCGTGGTTGGGGACTCGCAAATGCGCTAGCTGCTCTTCAGGCCGGAATGACTCATTTTGAATCCACCATGGGAGGAATTGGTGGCCAGCCCGCCAATTTTGTAGATGGTATTCCGGTGGCTGGAACAGGCGAATATTATATCAATGACCCTAATATTTCTGGACTGATAAGTACCGAAGACTTTGTAGTTATGTTGGATGAAATGGGCATCAAAACCAATTTGGATATTGACCTTGTTTTGGAAACGGGTAAAATGGTAGAACGAATTGTAGGAAGAAATCTACGTTCGGAAACCATCAAAAGTGGCCGAATTCCGGGATATTTAAAATCAGAATAATAGACAAAAAGAAGTCCTTTATTAATTTTTAGCTATTTGAACTTGCGCATAGGAAACTTCTTGAATAAGCTCTCCCTGTTTATAGAAAGACCAAGTTCCTGTTTTCTTATTGTTTTTAAAAAAACCAATCGCTACTAACTCTGAGTTTGAATGGTATGTTTTCCATTTACCGGTCAATTTATTATTTTCAAAAAAGCCAGTTTCGTAAACATCGCCATTTTCATAAAAATAAGTCGCTTGAACCAAATCCGTAGTAACGGCCACAAATTGGGCTTTCAAAGTTCCATTTGCATAAAACTCTTCTTTTACCACTTCTCGGTCTTGTGCGCTTAATCCCATTCCAATACATGCGAAAACCATGGCTAAAACTAACTTTTTCATACCTCTTTGTTTTTGTTCCCAACAAAGCTAGCGCATTACCTAAACTTTACCTCTATGTTACCTAAATGTTAACATTGGAGCTCTCGAAACCGCTATACGCTTGATTATTAGCGTCTTGCACATACACCAAACACCCACTCACCGCTTATTTTCATGTGGCCAATGTTAAGCTTTTCGGAATTTTATTAATCCTCCAAAATTTAAGCCCGTATCTGGGTCGTTTCTTAACGTACAAAACCTATCTAAAAAACTCAAATTTGCCGTATTTTCGCGTTTAATGAGTAAGATGAAAAACATACGTAACTTTTGCATTATTGCACATATTGATCACGGCAAGAGTACGCTAGCGGATCGATTGTTACAAAAAACCAATACCATTTCTGAAAGACAGGCGCAGGCGCAACTTTTGGATGATATGGATATAGAACGAGAAAGAGGAATCACCATTAAATCGCACGCCATTCAAATGGAGTACCATTTTGAAGGAGAGGATTACGTTCTTAATTTGATTGACACTCCAGGACACGTTGATTTTTCGTATGAAGTTTCGCGTTCCATCGCAGCTTGTGAGGGAGCATTACTAATTGTGGATGCCACCCAAGGAATTCAAGCGCAAACCATCTCGAATCTTTATTTGGCTTTAGAAAATGATTTAACAATCATCCCTATTCTTAATAAAATGGATCTTCCAAGTGCCGATCCAGAGGATGTTTCTGATCAGATTATTGATCTCATTGATTGCGAATACGAGGATATTATTCCAGCTAGTGGAAAGACAGGACTAGGTGTAAGCCAAATTTTAGAATCGATTATCAAAAATTGTCCTGCACCAACCGGTGATCCATCGGCCCCTTTACAAGCCATGGTATTTGATTCTGTTTATAATTCTTTTAGAGGAATTATTGGATATGTTCGGATATTTAATGGTTCGTTGAAAAAACGTGATTTGATTAAATTCGTTAACACCGATAATGAATACATCGCGGATGAAATTGGGGTATTGAAACTAAATCAAGAACCCCGAGATACTTTATCTGCGGGTGATGTAGGTTATATTATTTCTGGTATTAAAGTAGCAAAGGAACTAAAAGTAGGGGACACCATTACCCTTGCCGATGACCCTTGTGAAGCCGTTAAAGGATTTGAGGATGTGAAACCCATGGTTTTTGCGGGTGTTTATCCGGTAGAAAATGACGATTACGAAGATCTTCGAGATGCCATGGAGAAGCTTCAATTAAATGATGCCTCCCTTACCTTTGAACCCGAAACTTCCGCAGCTCTAGGTTTTGGATTTAGATGTGGATTTCTAGGGATGTTACATATGGAGATTATTCAAGAACGTTTGGAACGCGAATTTAACATGACCGTTATCACCACCGTTCCCAACGTATCTTACATTGCCCATACCCGAAGGGATGGCGAATTTATGGTGCGAAATCCGTCAGAATTTCCTGATCCTTCCTTATTAGAATATGTGGAGGAACCATTTATCTCGGCCCAAATCATTACTAAATCTGAATTTATTGGGTCCATTATGACCTTATGTATTGAGAAACGAGGAATGCTACAATCGCAGAATTACTTGACTACTGATCGCGTAGAGATAATTTTCCATATGCCTTTAGGCGAGATTGTATTTGATTTTTACGATCGTTTAAAAACGGTTTCCAAAGGGTATGCCTCTTTTGATTATCATCCTATTGGTTACCAACGTTCTCAATTAGTAAAATTAGATATATTACTTAATGGCGATAACGTGGATGCGCTCTCGGCATTAATTCATAGAGACAACGCGTACAATTTAGGAAAAAAGATTTGCACGAAACTACGAGAGCTAATTCCCCGTCAGCAATTTGATATTGCGATCCAATCAGCTATTGGGGCAAAGATCATCTCTAGAGAGACTGTTAAAGCGCTTAGAAAGGATGTAACCGCTAAATGTTACGGAGGTGATATCTCTAGAAAGAGAAAACTACTTGAAAAGCAGAAGAAAGGTAAAAAGAGAATGCGTCAAGTGGGGAATGTAGAAATACCACAAGCGGCATTTATGGCGGTATTAAAATTGGATTAATACCTCCTTATAAAACACAAAAAAGGCGAGAATTTGTTAATTCTCGCCTTTTTTGTATTTTATATTTTACGATTTAATTTAGTAATGGCATTTCTTCCATTCCTAAAATCTCACCCGTATCGGAATTATAAACAAATACAATCAAGTCCATATTTTCAGGTACCCAATCATCGGAAATTCCCTGAATAAGAAACTCATTTGGGTCGGTAATATCCACAACATCTCCTACTACAGGATCCGTAAAAACCGTTTTACCTGAACCATCACCGGGAAATCCAACTCGTAACAAGTGGTTATGTTCATAATCTGGAACATAAGAATCTGTCAATCGATTATCGGTTTGAGGTGAAATTATGTGACTTTCCAAAATATAAGCCACCAGGGCAATATTACCAGTCACATTTTGAAGAGCTTCCACTTTATATTGAATCCGTATTGTCCGGTTACCCACTTCATTGTTAAACGTATTTTTTAAATACATCTTAAATCGGGGTGCCATATACGTTGGATCTGCAATAAGTGCATCTACCGTAGTAGCCCATTGGTTGTAATCCACTTGCACGGTACCCTGAATACTAGATCGGTTTAACATTCCACCCGGAAAAGAAGAAAATTGGTATTGGATCCTTAAATTCTCGCCAGTAACCGTTTCAAAATCTCCTGGATACGGATGATCTGGATTATTATCTGGTTTAGAAAATGACCCTGAATTATGAATAGAAACCACATAAAAATCTTCTGGATTATTCGAATGTATTTGTTTCGCTACATCTTGACCTTCTGGGCAATTAGGACATTTATGCCCCGTAAATTCCTCCAGTAATATCCTTCTTTTTGTCACCGTAGTATCGTTAAACACTGGATCCAAATCAAAAGCACGATCCCAACCATAATCAATTTGCGGACCGTAAGGTTCGGTCACCGTATTACACGCAGATAAACCGGCCATGGCCACCACGGCTATTAATAATGAATTTCTCATATTAAAATACTTTTAAAATGTACTAGATAATGTTAACTTAATTCCATTGGATGCAGGAACAACTCTACAAATACCCCCGACACAAAACAATCCTTCTCTTTGGCGTCCGTAACTCAACATAATCCGATTCGCTTTTTGAGTATAACCCACTGCCGTAGTAAAATAATGAATACGTTTCTCACTTACTTCATTCCCATAATTGTACTGATCCAAGATAGAAAAAGTCCAATGAGGTGAAACCGTATACTCTGCCACTGCAGCTGCCCAACCCCCATCATGTTGTTCGGTCAATAAAACTTGACCTTCCACCCGAATGGTTTTTGTTCTACTAAATTTATACTTTCCTTCTGCAATAATCACATTCGCAAAAATGTCTCTGTAACCCGGTTTCCCTTGAAGTTGATCAATATTATAGAACAAATTTTGGTAGGTTAACTTCAATTGGAATGCCTTACTAAACTTGCGTACAATGGTCATATTGAAATCCTGCCATAACCGCATACTTCCCAAACTAAATAAATCGGCAGAATATCCTAATCTACTTGTATTCAAATCATTCAAATTAGTAGTATCCACGTCATTAGCCATAGAGAGATTCACAAAAAAGGTAGTCCCGTACTTTCCTCCTAACTTAGAACCTCTTTTCAATTTGAAAACCATGTCTACCTGAAAAGCCATTTCATTCTGTAACTGGGTAGCGTATGGATAAAGGGTGGACATCAAAAGGTAACTATGAGGTTTACTTAAGGAAGGTACATAATTGATGTATTCCTCCACAAACTGACTTCCATTATTACGATCACTACGATACGCCATATTCACCAAAGTATGACCGGTTACATTGATACCAAAACCTCTTGTTGCATATCCAACTCCCGCTTCTAATGATTGTCCATTTCTATAAATATAATGGTTATCGGCAGATGGGTCATTATATTTAAAGCCATACTCACTATACATATAAATTCCTTTTCGAGACACCTTAAATCGCCCATCCAACATCATCACATTTTCAGGCAATATTAAGTCCGGACTATTATCCTGCTGGTATTTGGATACCACACTCCCCCCAAACTGAAATTTGGTAGGGTTTGCACTCATCGATTTAACCAATTCATTTAATTGAATTTGAAAATCGGCCGCTCTTACAATTCCTTCACTTTGTTCAAAGTAGTTCCTTTGGGTACCAATGAGTGCTTTTATTGCAATCCCTTTATTATTGTATTTCACTCTAAATCCATCAATGGAATTATCCACCCCAAGAGTGGGTTCAAAATAACTTCTAAGCGCAAAACCATTCCCAAATTGCTCGTAGAAATTACCAGCCGTAAAATCAAAATGACCCAGGGTATACCCGGCATATCGATACGGAATTCCATTTCCTTTATATTCAGAACTATAACCTAGTAAAGCATTTTGATAACTTTCATACCGTAAACCTGCTCTAAATTTACCTTTGGTGTAGTTCAGGTTTAAGAACCCATTAAAAAGAACTTGTTCCGGTACAGAAGGGGCGCCAATTAAAGAATCATCCCTATAATACTGTGCTCCCAAATCAAAATTTCCGTGAATTTCACCTAGGTCTGTATTTGACAAGTCCCCATTTTGTGCGTGGACCTGTGTCCCAATTGCGGTGGCAAGTAGCCCAGCAATAACAATCCGTTTTAATCTCATGTTCGTCTCTAAAATAATTCTTAGATTTCTTCTCCGTTGGCCACCTTAGTCACCAACTCCAAAAGCTCCTCTTCATCACCTGGGTTATACCCATTATGTTGCCAAACCACTTTCCCATTTCCATTCAATAAAAAGGTATGCGGTACATTGTTTACATTCATGGCTCTTCTAAATTCCGAATTCACATCTAAAAGAGTGGTAAAAGGCCAGTCTTGTCCATAAACATAGGGCTGAACACTATTTACAGATCTCGAGTTATCAATAGAAACAATATAAAACTTCACCCCGGTATCTTCCCACTCTGGCCATTCATCGGCCACCGCATTTAATTCTGCTTTACAAGGTGCACACCAAGTCGCCCAAAAACTAATAACTACCGGTTTCCCATCGTTAGAAATTTGACTCGTATTGAACGTTTCAAAATCAATATTTTGAATATCAACAGCAGGTAATTTAGACTGGGCCGAAACAGCGAGTGAAAATAGCCATGCGAATGCAACTAAGGTATACTTCATAATTTTTTTTTTAAGGCTGTAATATTACTTCAATCAAATGTATTCGACAAACAATTATTATTCCAATTCGTTATTTACCCCACTCGATACCTCAGATCTTTAAATATAATTATTGGGTTTAAGCGGTAATATTATCACATGGTGTATTTTCGGAGCATGAATTTAAAATTTGTAATTGTATTAACTGTTGCATGTATCAGTTTCAATGGGTGTAAAAAGGACAAGGATTCAGATGAGGTCATTACCATTATAGAAGAACCAGAGGTTATTCTTAATTTACCTAATGATCCCTACGATTATGCGAGTTTCCAACTACCCAGTTTTATCAAAAGTAATTTGGACTTGCATGACGACACGAAAGAATATGGCCCCGTAACCAATTGGGGAGCCACTTTAGGTCGGGTTATTTTTTATGATAAATTAGTTTCCAAAACAGGCAATGTGGCGTGTGCAAGTTGTCATATTCAAGAATTTGGATTTAGTGATACGGCAAGATATTCCGTGGGAGATGCCGGAGGATTAACAGGCAGACACTCTATGGGATTAGCTAACGCAAGGTATAGAATTGGCCCAGGATTTTTTTGGGACGAACGCGCCAACTCACTTGAAGATCAAGTACTCATGCCTATTCAAGACCAGGTAGAGATGAATATGACTATGGATACCTTGGTTAATAGGATTGAACAAGCTCCCTATTACACAGAGTTATTTACAAATGCATTCGGGGACCCAGCGGTTTCAACCGAAAGAATAGCCAGTGCCTTGGCTCAATTTGTAAGAAGTTTAACCTCTTTCAATTCCAAATTTGATGAAGGCTTGGCCATGCACGACATAAACCAACCTTTTAATAATTTCACGGCAGAGGAAAACTTAGGTAAAGATATGTTTATGAGAATAGATAAGGGGAAGTGTGCTTCTTGTCATACCTCAGAAGCGATGATCTCAGATTTCGCACGGAATAATGGCTTATCCGCTCGAAGTCCTGATCCGGGTCTAGAAGGAGCAACGGGCGACCCAATGGACTTTGGAAAGTTTAGAGCTCCATCTTTACGTAATATTGCCGTTCGACCTCCCTACATGCATGATGGTGGGTATACCTCCTTAGGCGATATTGTGTTCGCTTACAATAAAGGTATTGCATGGAGTCCTACCTTGGACCCACATTTCTTAGCACTTGGGGGAGGACCAGGAGCCATCCAATTAGATTTAACTCCGGAAGAATCCAATGCATTGGTGACCTTCTTGGAAACACTAACTGATAATGACTTTCTGACGGATCCAAAATACTCCGATCCGTTCATTAAATAGTCCTGATTTTTATCTAAAAAAAAAAACGCCCCCCAAACTTCATGAAGTTTGGGGGGCGTTTTTTTTAGGGGGAGAACATTTATAATTACCAAGTTAAGAGATTCACAAAAAACGGCTAGGTGAAATGTGAGATTTGAAATCTCCAAACTCTTTATTATACCAGAAAACCCATAGGGCTTTTAGGTATGTTAGCCGTGTCCTAAACAATCTTTTATTATTCAAATTCTTTTTCCAGGGTGCCACTTCGTATTAAGTAATGCCCAACTATTCATTAGTTCTCGGCACATACCATTGTACATCACCCATTAAGTTCTTTCCCTAGGAAGATTACCTACCATTATGAGACTCCCAAATGGAATGAAAATCATCTTAACGGTCAGGATTCGCCCCCCCTTATTAGTAGAGCTCACTCCCCTAACTCCTACGGGTAACCCATGTTATAAACAAACGAAAGAATACTCTAAGATCACCGAGGAACTACCTATTACCCAATCAGAAATGAATCCACCGCTTTGCATTTAGTGGTTACTGGTCTTATCTAATGAGTCTTGGATTCCAATTCGGGATTTTACAGCAAAAAAAAAGGCCATCCGATACGGACAGCCTTTTTTTTCATTTTTAAAATGATATTATTTTTGAATAACCAAACGCTCAGTAACGCTGTTGTTATTAGTT
Organism: uncultured Flavobacteriales bacterium; assembly: GCA_913062955.1. Lineage (GTDB taxonomy): Bacteria > Bacteroidota > Bacteroidia > Flavobacteriales_G > Salibacteraceae > CAJXZP01. The sequence goes on from CAJXZP010000060.1 coordinate 11,312, forward strand.
GAAATTTCAACAAAATAAACACCATTGTTATACGCTTCCGTATTCAAAGTAATATTATTAGTTCCAACTAACATAGTTGAAGTAATTACTTGAAGAGTTCTTCCAGCCATATCATAAACTTTTACAACCGCTGTAGAGTTTTCAGAAACATTAACAGTAACCGTAGCACTATTTTGTGCTGGGTTAGGGTACAATGAAACACCATCTATTAAACTCACCTCATTCACTGAAGTAATTGATCTGATGTTGATATTATCTAAATAAACAGCATTCCCGTAAGCAGAAGTACCTTTAATTTTAAACATTACGTTATCCAAATTGTCTACTGCAGAGATATCAATATCATCAGTTTCCCATTCAGTTGCCGTAGGAATAAATAAACTTTGAACTGCAGGAGCAGTCGCTAAATCGCTACCCGCTTTCGAATAAATTGAAACCCAGTTATCTCCACAATCAATAGAATAAAACACCTCTAACTTATCATCTTCAGCATCGTATTGCGCATAAGCTCTATCTAAACTTAAAGAAGCATTCTGAATACCCGTAAAATCCAATCTTTTAGTAACTAGTTCTGAAACAGTTCCTGCAGGCGCATTAAAGAAGTAAAAGAATAAAGAATTAACAGAGTTTCCAAAACCACCAACTTCATCCGCAGGAGGAGTAGTGAAAAGTCCTTTATTAATAATAAAAGTACTATTAACATCTAAAGGAAAAAGATTTGTTGGTAAACCAGTATTGGCATCAACATCTTCCATATCTACACTTTCTGGAGCTGGTTTTTCCTCTACTAAAGTAACATTGAAGTCAACCTCATTATTGGTAGCATCGTCATCAGCAGTTGTGATTTCGATAGACCCTGAATTTGAAGTAACAGTAGCTGCACCTAAATTTACATTTTCAGTAGCATAAGGAGCTAAGTTACCCGTCCAGTTGTAAGATGCAACTGAAGAACCACCGTTCATTACTTCAATAGTAGCAGAAGTTAATGGAGCAGAACCATGATTTTGAATCAATACACTTGTATTTAAGTCACCACATAAACTTAATTCATCACCTTGATATACTAAAGCAGCAGCATCATTAGTTTCTGTAATTGGTCCTAATACCCAAGGCTCTTCTTTAGCATCCAAAAGATCCTGTGTATCTTGTTGACCTACTTCATAAACCAAACGGTTAGGAGAAATCATATAGATAGTTGGGTAATAAGCCAAGTTATATAATGACGCAATATTGTCATCATTAGCCATAATGTAAGTAATACCTTGAGTCCAATCTCCTAGAGAATTTCCTCCTCCATAAATGGTCGCTTCTGGAGTTGTTCCATCCGCTTCAACACCCATAACAATCACTTTATCTGTTCCACCTGGGCCTGCTTGTTGCCAAAGGTTTTCTAACTGATGTGTTTGGTGATAATTCCAACATGGACCACACCATACTGCATATAAATCTAAATATACGGTATACCCTTGATCCAAATAATCGTATAAGGTATGGTCTACACCTTGTAAATCCGTAATTGTAAAGTTAGGAGCCTGTGCATAGGATGCTAACTGGGCTTTCGCATTTGATGGGAATAAACCCAAAATAGCAACTGCCAGTAAAAGTAATTTTGTTTTCATAATGACTATTGTTTTTTAATGTTCGGGGTGCAATCTATAACAAAGTTTTCATCTCGCAAAAAAAATTTTTAATAAACGGTTTGTGTGGCTATTTTCGCATTCATATAAAAAAGAATGATCATGAAAAAACTTACATTATTTATTCTATGTCAATTTGCCATCATTTTGACAGGATTTGCACAAATAGAATTTAGCTCAAAACGGGATACTTGTATCTTAGAGAATGGAGTAGAACATAAAGCTGAAATCACGCTATACAATAATACGTCAACCGATTACGGGGTGAGCTGGAGAACAATTAGCTCTACTCTTTTGGATAATGACAGCACGGGGAATCATTGGAACATGCAGTATTGTGAATGTAACTTGTGTTATGCCAACGAATTCAAGGCACTACCTACTAGTGGAGTATGTGGGAACGGAATGCCTGCAGGTACCTCAAAAAAATGGTACTTAACGGTTGACCCAGCAGGTAATGCACTGGTAAATGCAGAATTTGTAGTGGAAGTTACGAATACAACTACCAAAGAAAGAGACACCCTTACGTATGTCGTATTATCTCCAAATTCAGTAATTGATCTAGTTAATTATGGTACCGTTTCTGCTTTTCCTAACCCAGTGAAAAACGAATTAAATATCCAATACAGCTTACAAAACGTAACGGCTCCCGAAATAGTCATTTACAATACGGTAGGTACAGTGGTCAAAAACATTAAAATCACAGACCCTCAAGGCACAGTAATCATAAATACTTCCAATTTACAAAACGGTATGTACTTTTATGTACTTCGAGCTAGCGGAAAGCAATTAACTTCTGATAAATTCAATGTAGTTCACTAAGAGGTCAACTCATCAACATCTTCACTAAAGCCGGAACACCTGTTCCGGCTTTTTTATTTACTTATCATTTTATATTGGTATATCTCACCGACCATTGGCCTTTCTAAATAAATTGGAGATGGCATCGTTACCTCATCCATCCACTTAATCGTTAGAACTTCCTTTAAACTAATCCCTTTCTATGCGTAGGAAACATGCTTCCTAACATCGCTCCTATTTAATATTTATTCAGGGACATCTTCACCGCCAACTTTGAGATATTACGTATGAATTTGTTGCACACTTGAAGCCTTTACTTGTTCGTTCCCATCCGCTAACATTTGTGTAACAACATTGTATCAGATTTTTACTATCGTAAAACCAAGGGGTAGTCAGCGGTTATAAAATCCACCATAATTCTTTCGACTTTTCCTTGATTACAAAATTTAAAACCAAGATTAGGATTCACTTTACACCCCCTCAGGAGAAGTTACCTCATCTGTGCAGTAATTATATTAGAGCTCATTCGAATCACTAAATGTCATCTATCCAATTCCCATGCTTTTTTATGAAGCCGTTTATTCAATTATTATCCTTTTAAGGCTATAAAAATTTTAAACACAAAAAAAGGGTCATTCGTTTTCACGAATGACCCTTTAGATAAAGTAATACTATTATTATTTCTGGATCACCAATCTTACTACAGAAGATTTAGTTTCAGAAGATACTTCCACAAAATAAATACCATTGTTTAAACCCGAAGTATGTAATACTATTCTATTAATACCGGCAACTAAAGCTTGGTTATTTAATGTCAATACATTTTTACCTACCGTATCAAATACCTTAACGGTTACATTTTTAGACTCTGTAGAGGTTAAAGATAAAGTTGAATTATCTACAGATGGATTTGGAAATAACGTAATTTCATTAGAACCAAATAACTCTTGAACACCCAGTGGAAACCCAAAGGCGTTAATGTTATCTAAATATAAAGTATTCCCATCACCACTACCTGTAACTACAAATTTCAATATTGCATCACCTGTTTGGTCTAAATCCCCTAAGTTGATAGAAGCTGTAGCCCATTCAGTTGGTGTAGGATAATACGTGTTTGAAGTAGATGGACCTGTAACTAAATCGGCACCTGATTTAGAAAATACACTTGCCCAAGTAGATCCACAATCAGAAGAAACAAATACTTCTAATTTATCGGTTAGATCATCATTCAATCCAGCACAAGCGTAATCGAATTCCAAACTAGAATTAGTGATTCCGCTAAAGTCCACTTTAAAAGTTGTAATTTCATTTTTAACCCCTGCAGCCATACGGTATAATCTATGTCTAAAGCTTTGAGCTGAGTTTCCATACCCACCAAGAGCGTTTGGAATATTTTGAAAAGAAGTTTCGGAAATAACAAAGTGCTCCGCACTCGCTACCATAGCCGCATTATCCCACATCTCTTCTCTGTCTGAATAGGATTCGAAATCTTCTGTAAAAGAACTTCCGATCGAATTAGGGGCAATGGTCATAAAAGTAGAACTTGAAGAGCTATTGTTCCCAGTCACAATTTCTAATTCGGTAGAACTCGTTAATTGAACATCAAACTCCAAAGAGTGTGCGCCACCTCCTGATAAATTAGCAGCAGCGAATGTATGTACGATACTCGAACCACCGGCCAACGGAGTAGAAACCGTTTCCGTAACTAAAGCGCCACCATCTAAAGAATAACTTACAGAATACCCAGAACAAGCTGCGGTCTCATTATTCATGATATTCACTTTTGGAGTAATAGACCCAGCACATAAACTAGTTGGAGTTACCGTCTGATTTTCCGTTTCTAAATCTACCAATATTGTTCCTGTAGGTACCGTAAAGGTAACAGGACCTTCATTACCTGACACTACTTCCTGTTGCCCCTCAACGATGTAACCAATAACTTGTAAATTACCCATTTCAACTGGAACTCCGTTAATATCAGTAGGAATATTCCACATATATTGTTTCGTTACCGTAGTCCCCATTGCAGTAGTGGTAATTACGTCCCCCCATTGCCCTGTGATTAAATGACGTAACATATGTCCATGGTTATAATTTCCATTTGGTAATATATTCCCCGGATTAAAACTTGATGCCCCGGTTTGAGGTCCCTCTACATTGTTTTGAGTGACCGCTATATTAATATTTACAGAACTCGCACCAGCAGCTGTGAAATAAGCTTCAAAGTCAACCGTCATCACACGAGTAGCGACATCAATATCAGCTTGTAAAGCCACATTCACATACGATGGTTGCCCAAGAATTGTGGATGCAGAAGCGGACCAAAGAGTTCTACTAAGGGCGGTATTACTCCCAGAAAAAACATGTCTATTCACCGTTCCTGATGGATATCCGGTTAGACCTGATTGCCCTGCTAATGCGGTCCCGAAATTTGTTCTAAAATCAGGTTGTCCAGCGCTAGGAACTGCATAACTCCCCGCATGAATATTAATTAAGAAAACATCCGTTGGATTAGCGGAACGAATTTGTTCCGCTCTTAAATGTCCATCGGGACAATAAGTACATTTTATACCGGTAAACTCCTCCAAAATAACTTTTTTATTTTCTGGGGTTGTACTAGCAGGTAATTGAGCAAATGCACCGAAACCGATGAAAACACTCGCTAAAGAAAGTAATGTTTTTTTCATAATGATAAAAATTTATTGAGAAACATATGTATAACAGGTGGCAAAATAACACCTTAGACATTTCTGCGCAAATTTCATTACAAATTAACTGTTAGAAATTTTGTCTCCTTTACGATTTGTTACTGATAATCTATACTTGACACTCCTTGTATTTTATCGTAAATTGCGCCACGCAAGATCAAAAAAAACACTTTAACAAAAAATATGATGCTAAAAAAACTACTATTAATTCTTACCCTATTTATTTCATTTAGTGGTATGTCTCAATTATCATTCGATACAGATTCAGCCTATGTAACCATGGAGCCTGGAACTGAAAAGTATTGTAAAATCTATTTAACGAATGAGGGAACTACTCCAGCTATGTTAGAATGGAGGTTATTGAGCTCCACAATGAAGGACTTTGGAAATCCAGACGGTACCTGGAGACTTGGCTTTTGTGATTGTAGACAATGTTACAGCAATGATTTTTCGGAGGTAATAGACACGAACACTTGTTTAACCCCTTTAGACACAGGAGCCACAAAAGATTGGTATATGTTAGTTGATCCAGGATCTGTTTCTATGAGAAATGCAGAATGGATAATAGAAGTACATAACGTAACGGAAGGTACGTACGATACTCTTTCATACTTCTTCCTTCCAGAGCCTTCATCTATTAACAAAGTAACGGTGAATGCGGATGTATCGAGTTACCCAAATCCCGCCAAAGATGAATTTATTGTAGACTATCAGCTGACGAATATATCCACTCCCGTATTGGTTATTTATAACCTCGTTGGAGGTAGAGTAGCTACCTATCCATTGAATTCTAGAACGGGTGTTCAAAAAGTGAATACTTCTGAAATGGATAACGGTTTATATTTTTACACCATCGAAGAAAACGGACAACGTTATTTTACGCAGAGATTCAATGTAATTCATTAAAAGGTAATCTCATTAATTTTCTAACCAAAGCCGGAACTGCAGTTCCGGCTTTTTCTTTATACACTCGTATTTTACGGTTTGTTGAAATTTCTTCTGCTTTGGGATCCACTAAATAAATTTGACAAGAATCAGAAACCTCATCCATCAACCCGGCTGCTGGATAAACATTCAAACTCGTTCCAATCACCAGTAACACATCTGCTTGAGCACATTTATGAGCTGCGGTCATTATTAAAGGTACTTCCTCTCCGAACCATACAATATTAGGTCTTAGCTGTTCTCCCAATGCATTAACATCTCCCAATTGAATGGGTTTCGTTCCAATTTCTATCACCTCATCTACCGAAAACTCACCTCTCACCTGAGTTAACTTTCCATGAAGATGTAACACTTGTGAAGATCCACCTCGTTCGTGCAAATCATCCACATTTTGGGTAATCACCGTCACTTCATATCTGGCTTCCAAATCAGCCAAAGCAATATGTGCCAAATTTGGAACTGCGACATCCAATTCAGATCGTCTATGATTATAGAAATCCAAAACTAATTTGGGATTGCTTCGCCATGCCTCTGGGGTAGCCACATCTTCTACACGATGATTATTCCAAAGCCCATCCGAATCTCGAAAGGTTTTAAGGCCACTCTCTGCGCTTATTCCAGCACCCGACAATATGACAATATTTATTTTTTTCACACTATTCAATAGTAATTAATTTCATTAACCCATGAAAACTTCCACACCTAGGAAACACCAATTTACAACACAAAACCAACAACTTAGCTCAAAATTAATTACTTTTAAATCTGAAAACCCCGTTTATTATGCTAATAAAAACGTATGGATCCGCAGTTTATGGCATCGATGCTCAAACCATCACCGTTGAAGTAAATATTGGCGCAGGTGTAAATTACTTTTTAGTTGGTTTACCCGATAGCGCTGTTAAAGAAAGCCAACAACGAATTGATGCCGCTCTAAAAAACAATGGTTATAAAATCCCCGTAAAAGGGATCACCATAAATATGGCTCCCGCCAATATTCGTAAAGAAGGGAGCGCATACGATTTGACCTTGGCCATGGGTATATTAACGGCTACCGAACAAATTGAAGCTCCTGATATTGCTACATACATTATTATGGGTGAACTTTCACTGGATGGAAATTTACGTCCCATCCGAGGGGCATTACCTATTGCTGTTCAAGCTCAAAAAGAAGGCTATGCAGGATTTATTTTACCATTTCAAAACGCCCCTGAAGCAGCGGTTGTTCAAGGTTTAAAAGTATATGGAATTAAAAATATTTCCGAAGCCATTGGTTTCTTTACCGGAAAGGAGAAGTTAGAACCTACCGAGGTAGATTTAATGGATTCATTTAACGAAAACTCCGAGTTATTTAATGTGGATTTTGCAGATGTAAAAGGCCAAGAAACCGTAAAGCGTGGACTCGAAATTGCCGCAGCAGGTGGGCATAACGTGATAATGATTGGTCCCCCAGGGGTAGGGAAAACCATGTTGGCCAAACGAATCCCTACCATATTGCCCCCTTTAACCTTGGAGGAAGCGCTGGAAACAACCAAAATTCATTCGGTTTCAGGACTATTAGGTAAAGCGACTTCTCTAATAACCACCCGCCCTTTTAGGCATCCACATCACACGGTTAGTGATGTGGCATTAGTTGGAGGTGGATCAAATCCGAAACCTGGCGAAATTTCTTTAGCTCATAATGGCATTTTATTTCTAGATGAACTTCCCGAGTTTAAACGAACCGTACTGGAGGTTATGCGGCAACCATTAGAGGATCGGTATGTAACTATTTCAAGAGCTATGATTACGGTAGATTTTCCGGCTTCGTTTATGTTAGTCGCCTCCATGAACCCGTCTCCTAGTGGGGGTTTTTATGATGCAGCCACATCTCCTGATAGTGAACAATCGGTCAGACGATATTTAAACAAAGTCTCCGGCCCACTCATGGATCGAATTGATTTGCATTTGGAAGTAAGTGGGGTGCCGTACGAGGAACTTAGAAAAAGAACGGATGGTGAAAGCAGTAAATCCATAAGAGATCGTGTGATAAAAGCCAGGACTTTACAAAACAAGCGCTATCAAGATTTAGATAATGTATTCTGTAACGCCCAATTAGAGCCTAAGCAAATGAAGGTATGGTGCTTGGTAGATGACTTGGGCGAACAACTTTTAAAAAATGCGGTAGAGCGGCTTGGATTTTCGGCCAGATCGTATAATCGTATTCTAAAAGTAGCACGTACTATTGCAGACTTGGAAGGTATCGAAAAAATACAAGCCAACCATATAGCCGAAGCCATCCAATACCGATCATTGGATCGGGATGGTTGGTTGGGGTGAACCAAAGCCTGTAACCCTCCGCCAGGGGCTCACTCTCCATCAGGGGCTCACTCTAGTGAGACCCTGATGGAGAAAAAACAACAAGATGAAATTCGAAAACCACCAACTTTACCACATTTACAACCAAGGCAACAACCGTAGACGAATATTCTTCCAAAGGAAAAATTATCTGTTCTTTGTAGAAAAAATAAAGCGTCACATCTTACCCTATGCAGATATTTTAGCCTGGTGTTTAATGCCCAATCACTTTCACTTTATGATTTACGTAAAGACGGTGGAATTACCCATTGCTGCCTATTTAAAAACTAGAACCCTAAATGAATCTATTGGAATTATGCTTCGATCCTATACCCGAGCTATTAATCTTCAACAAGGTTTTAGCGGGTCTTTATTCCGTAAAGAAACGAAAGCTTCCTGTTTAAGCGAAATGACAAAAATTACACCCGCTTTTATTAATTCTAAAGCGGGAACGAAAATCAATATTGAAAATATCGAAACTCAGTATCCTAAAACCTGTTTTAGATACATCCATGCAAATCCAACAAAAGCAGGGCTCGTACAAAAAGATGCAGATTGGGAATATTCATCGGCTCGAGATTACAATGGTTCTAGTAATGATGGATTCGTAAATAAGAACAGAACTTTGGCGTTATTTGATTTTGAATCATAACGGAGCAATCCGTGGCACTACTATTTTTTGCAAACAAAGACCATGTTACTCCTCCTTTAAACTCCTCAAAAAAGGACTACCCATTTATCTTCTTGCTAATTGGGATTCTTCTTCCATCTTGTAATCCCTCTCCTCCAGAAAGACCTCTAGTGGAATTGAGTAAACAATACTCACCAGATTCCACTTATGTAGTTTATTCCTACTATGAAGAAAGTGCCATGGTCTTTGGTTCGGCAAAATCGGAACTGAAGTTGGCATTTAGAGATGAAGAATTTGATCGTAGTTTACCTGAATTAAATGGTTTTCAGTTAGTACACTGGAATGGAGACACTTCCTTGACCCTCGCAAAACACTTTTTATACTCTGATGGCCAAACCACTAACCAAGAGAAAACAACCCACAAAATTATACAGGGTCTAAACGTGGTCACCGTTACCCACACAAAAGGAAGAGGGTGGTTGTACGAAACTGAATTAGGATCCGTCAAACAGTTCAAAATTACTTTCGTATTCAATGCTATTTTATGATTCTTTGAAAAGATCCTGTTTTCCATTTACAAATTCTCCTTTGTCAAACAAAAGGAAGCGACCCAATTCGTTTTCCTGACCCTCAAAATCAGGGCCTACTAATTCTTTTAAAAACAGCTGGGTTAATTTTTGACAATATCGCTTGTTGTAATACTGATGGTTCGCAATGAAAATAGGGGATTTGGAATGATTTTGAATTTCCATCATTTCCATATCATAATAATCGGCTACCACAAACAGGTCGTAATTATTTTCCGAACAATACTTTTGACAAGATAATATGGAAATACAGGCAGATCCATGACACCTTGGGCCCCATATATACACCACGGAGGTGTCTGATTTAGAGATACAATCCTTTAATTGTTTTCCATTTATGGCGTATATCTTCTGATCATTTTCAAGGTCAGAAATTGCTTCTTTCGGGTCTACAAAAACCACTTGCTCTATTTCCTTTTCAGACAGGGTTTCATACCCTATATAAAACCCATGAGATTCTGTAATTACTTTGCAGCTCATTACTAGAAAAGACATGACCAGTACTATTATTAGTTTATTCATAAGTGTTCGTTTTAATTATTTTGATTTTAAAAAAAACGTACTATCCTCAAAAGAAAAAGTTGTTAATGATGAGTATATTGTAAAAGAAAAAGCACCTGTTTTTAACTGGGTCTTGTTGAATGAAAAAAAAAGTATCGGAGGTCTAAACGTTATAAAAGCTGTCACAAATTATAGAGGCAGAAAATATATTGCATGGTATAGTGACAAATATCTCATCCGATTTGGACCCTGGAAATTTTCTGGACTACCAGGTTTAATCGTAGAGGTTTATGACGAAACAAAGAGGTATCATTGGAAAATGAAATCGATTCGAAAAAACAAAACAGAAAAAAACAATTTTAATGTTGATTTTGATTCAATAAAAGAAATCAGCATAAAAGAATATGTCGTGTTGAGATATGATAAAAAAATCGAACTAATTAATAGGTCAAAATTACCAAGAGGCACAAAAGTAGAAGTTGGAAAAATTAATAGAAATGGAATTGAATTAGTATTTGAATGGGAAGAAGAAAAGAAAAAGCAATAAAATTAAGCACTTTAATAGTTACTCTATTTATCGCTTTAAATTTTTCTTACGCGCAAACTAAAATTTCAGGAGTAATTACAGATATAAATAAAACACCTTTGTACTCTGTAAATATACTTTTAAAAGACAGCATTGATAGTTCTATTTTAGATTACAGCCATTCAGAAACGTTCGGTAAATATGTTTTAAAAACAACCCAAAAAGGGACTTTTAATTTGTTTTTCTCTTCATTAGGTTTTGAATCTAAAACGATTGCAATAACTATTGATAAAACGCAAACCGATATTAAAATAGATATTATTTTTTTATTTTTAGCTAATTGCTCAGTTCAACCTGATTCAATCATCTTGGAAAGCCTTCACAACAGTTAAATCTAAGCTACCGTTTCATCTTAATATCTACAAACGTTTAAATTTCACTCAATGGATTAGTTTTTTTCACTTATGAAAACCGAGATCCTTCAACAATCAGTTGTAGAATAAACACTCTACTCCTGCCTAAATATCAAGCTTTAGCCTTTGGTCGTATAGATTTTTGCGATTTATCGATTT
>CAJXZP010000061.1 GCA_913062955.1 uncultured Flavobacteriales bacterium
TGCACTACCAGAGAACATGTTTCGGGTACATAAAATGGTGGCCGGGGAAAAGGTTCCCCAATATCAATTTTCACCCGATTCACATCCCATGGAAGATTTTGTTCCTAGATGCATTTTTCATCAAACCAGTCCATTGTCTGACTTTACAAAAAAGAAACTCATTTCAAAAGCCTTACCTGGGGGAAGAATAACGATGAATAATACGGTGGTGAAAATAACTGGGAATGGCGAAAAAGTAGAAAAGGATTTTGAGGATTTTCAATTTGAAACGAAACTGCAATTGTATTTTGGGATATCGCTAGAATAAATACTATCCCATTGTTTTTACATTCCGAAAAAAAATCTTTCTGGTAATTGACCCGAAAGCAACTAAAAGTGGGAATGATATTTACATTAATAAAAGAATACCTTTATCTTTAGACTTTCAAACTCCGAATCGAGTCTATACCAATACCGTCAAATTTAAATTTTTAACCACATCCTTATTTTAGGACAGGACATCATTTTAAATGGAAATAAAAGAATTAAATATTTTTTCAAATAAGATTGAGGAACAAGAAGCCTTTTATAAAAATGTTTTAGGATTTCCTTGCTCTAAATTTTTGGATTCTCGTTTTGAAATAAAAGCGGGGGCTACTAAATTAATTTTTGAAAAATCCACTCAAGGATTCTTTTATCATTTTGCATTTCTTATTCCAACGGGTAGTTTACTGGCTGCCATCGATTATTTGGAAGAAAAATCCATTGAGTTGTTACCCCTGAACGGAGACAAAATAATCCACTTTGATACGGGACAAGCTATTTATTTTTTTGATAAAGACGGTAATATTGTAGAGTTTATAGAAAGACCTACTTTGAATTATCCGTCAAGGCAGGATTTTGAGATTACCAGTATTATTAAACTCAACGAAATTGGCCTTCCGGTTTTAGATCCCCAAAAAATGCATGAAAAACTGATCCGTGAATTTGGAATTCATGCGATAAACAATGTTCCATGCAATGACCGATTTTGCTGGTCCGGAGATTTTAACGGAGCAATAATCGTTATCAAGGAGTACCGGAATTGGTTGCCAACTCAAAAACCAGGGAGAATAAATGATTTCTCTATTAATTATACCGATGCAGGGGAGGAGTACCACCTGACGTTTGTAAATAATGAAATAAATAATGGGCTGAATTAACTCGCTAAGGGTTTATTTTCACTTCGGCTCTGCTCCGCACAAGAAGTACAAGACGGGATCCGTACAAGTATACTCTGTACCGACAAGCTCCGTATCCGAGCTTCTAATAGGATAAGGAATGACAGAAAACCACCTAAAGTGCGACTGACATGTATACCCATAAAAAAAACACATCCATCTTTCCATTTTTAAATTCCAAATGGAGCCTTTAGTAAGGCATTCAAATTTTAACTGTAGCCTTATTTTGTGATGTGAGCCAAGAAAAACAAGGGTGCGTTTACGAAAAAAATCTAAATTTTATAGGCCCTTATTTTCCATCAATTTGTAGGTCTCTAACCTTTTCTTATAAGCTTGAAATTTGATCAAAATTTTCGGCTAAGAGAAGAACACTAAAACTACCTGTTTCTTGTAATAGGTGGCTATTGTATTCTTGAATGTGTTTATTTAGAATTAACCATTGGAAAGTTGAACCGTTAACTCTTTAATGTCAGAAGGGATTCGAGTCTGTGTTTCTGCCGTTTTTTGAAGAATTTCCTCAGAAATACCGGGGACATAACTTTCTGTTGAAAATAATTTTTCTGCCTCTATTAAATCCTGTAAGGTATCCACTTCGTACCAAAGCTGATTGTTAAAATCAACCGCTTTTAATGACAATTGCTGGTCGTTCATCATTTCACCAAAAACAGTTTCATAATACCCCGATACTTTATTAGCTTTAATGTTTTGGTCCAGTCCCATTTTAATTACCTTCCATGAAGCGAGAGAAAAACTATATATATTAACAGTCTTGTATTTCAGTTCTACCGTTCCATTCATATCGGTATTTTTATGAAAGCTCTTGACTTGCATTGCCTCATCAATGGTGATAGTCGTACCATTCATCCATGGAAGTATTTTTGCAATAGCCATTCTATCTGGAAATATCATTTCATCCAGCAGCGACACATCAAATATAAGGTCTCCCTCTACCAACATGAATGGTTCATTGATGGTTTCTCTAGCCATCCATAGGGAGTAAATATTGTTGGTGGTTTTGTAAAGCGGACTATAAATAAATTCGATAGTTATGTCTGCCGAAAGGTTTGAAATAAATTCTTCTATACACTGTTTTTGATGGCCTGTAACAATCACCAATCTTTTAAAACCTTTCTTAACCAGATTTTCAACAAGTCTTTCAAGAAATGATTTTCCATTTACTTCGGTAAGACACTTGGGTGCCTTTGAAGTCAAAGGCATCAAACGACTGCCTGTACCGGCTGCTAGTAGCAATGCCGTTGTTATTTTAGTATTCTTATTCAATCCATCCTTTTTTTATGAATACAAATCAGTTTTATTCATTGTGATAATATATTTGAAGCAATTAGAATACGCCCGTGAGAATCGAAAATTCAGTGCCCACCGATAAAATAAAAAAGGATTAAAATAAGCGCGCGAAAGTAATCATATCAACAAAAGTAGAAGCGAAACCTAGCATTTATCGTAAATGGAATACAAGTTATATATCTCAAAAACGAACAAGGCTAAAATTAATAGTCACCTAGTCGGTCGGTAATTATTTTTCACCTTGATCGGTAAAAGAAGTAACTCCAAAATATCAGTTATTGAAATGAAGAAATTAGGATCAACTAACTCAACCAAAGGCTTGTCGGTGCTTCGGTACTTGAATACTTCTTTATCCTTTACTTCGGTTTCGCCCAGTACGAGTTATACAAGCAACTCAGTACAAGGAAGAGCCCAGTTACCCTACTGGGTAATTTATTCGATTCGAAGCCTCTATAGTTTTGATTTTTTAAGATCTAAGTATTTTTGTTTTTTTTGCGCCTATATTCGCTCTGGATTTATTGGAGGGTTAGAATATCCTGTTGTAAAGTGTATTACCTTCGGGATGGATACTAAATTCAAAGAGGGTGTTAAACAGGTATCCAATCCGATTCTGAAATTTTTAAATGGCTATGGAAATAAAACGAATAGATCCAAAACAAGCGGAAAGTCTGATTAAGGAATTGGATGAATATCAGCATAAGTTATATCCACCAGACAGTTGTCATTTGGACAGTATTGAAACTCTACAAAATGATAACGCCTATTTTTATGGGGTGGTCGAAAATAAAGAAATTGTGGCTATTGGTTCCGTGAAAATTTTCTCGGATTATGGGGAATTGAAACGTATTTATGTTCCACCTGCACAAAGGAGAAAAGGGTTAGCAAATAAAATAATTGACCAATTGGAAACCTTGTTGATTTCAAAGGGTGTTTTTTTGTCCAAATTAGAAACGGGCCCCTATTCCATAGATGCCATCGGTTTATATGAAAAACTAGGGTATTCAATTTGTGAGAAATTCGGTACTTATAAAGACGATTACTTGAGCACTTTTATGCAGAAAAAGTTAAAAACAGAGGAGTAGAGCTGACCACCCTCCGGAAAGGAAATTCGTTTTACGCTTACCAATTTTAAGCAAAGTATGAGATCCTGAGGTTGTCTGATATGCTTAAAGATGGTTGATCCAATAGGTTTTTGTAAAGTTCATTTGGTACATTTTCCAATACTTGAAACCTATCTGTATTCGGAAACGGTTCGCATCTAGCGGTAATGGAAAGTTACACCCTTGCAAATTCCAAGAGGAGAATAGATTTTGGAGTCTGCCGAACGGATATCACCTATTTCCTAGCTTTAGTGAACGAAAAGTTGATTCCCATGTGATAGATTAGAAGAAGTATATTGAATTTTTTTTAAAAAAGAATTATACCCCTGACATGTACCTGTCATCTTTCGCTTTTATTATTGTATTTTAACAATTAAAAACACGTAAAAATGGAAATTTTCAACATTGTACTATTAGCAATATCAGGTTTATTATTATCAGTTGTGGGAACGCTGCGATTAAGTAATCCTATCAAAAATTACTTAAAAAATTCAGGAATTACTCTTGCTCAAGATGTCCACTTATTAAGCGAAATGAGGGGGGTAAGTGCCGTTATGTTAATGGGTGGACTCCTTATCTTGGCCGGAATATTTATTCCCAAATTGATGGTTGCTTCCTTTTTGGTGGCTGTGTTGCTTTTCTTGGGTTTTGCCGTAGGGAGAATAATTGGTTTAAAAGTGGATGGTAAACCCAATCAATTAATCCTTCAGGGATTGGTATCAGAAATAGTTTTGGGTGCAGCTAACGTTTATTGTTTGGTTAGCTTGTTAATGGAGTGAATCGGGAGGTTTGGAAGTAACACGGTAGGCTATCAACCGTTGAGAATTACATTTTTTTAATGTAGTTGGCATAAAATACACCCCCTTTTTAAACCTTCGTTCTTTTCATTTGTAAATTTATTTTACAAATCAGAGTTTAAGAATCCACGAAAATTATCGTGCAGTGGGTGAAGGAATTCAATGCAGGTAATTACAGAACGGAAGCACCAAGAGACGATAAATCATCAAGTAGGGAATGAATCTGTTGTAGGTGACGAAGCAATTGGGATACTAATTGTAATATGGAATGGGAGGGATAAGCCAGTGCTTAGTGCTGTTTGTCTCTCTTGTTTTGTTGCTTGTCAGTATCTGGAATAATATTAATTGGACCTATATTGTAAATATGAAAAGTACAAGTCATCATGATGAGAAAATTTCAAAAATGAAATTCTCTTCGGTATATCCACATTACATAAATAAAGTAGAGAAAAAGGGAAGAACCCAAGAGGAGTTAAGGCAAGTTATGGAGTGGCTAACGGGATATGATGAAACTAAATTGAACGAACTCATCGAAAAAGAAGTGACCTTTGAATGGTTTTTTAGCCATGCGAAAATGAATCCAAACGCCCATTTTATTAAAGGAGTGATTTGCGGATATAGAGTAGAAGATATTGAAAATGTACTCACTCGTCAAGTTAGGTATCTGGATAAATTGGTAGACGAATTAGCCAGAGGGCGTAAGATGGAAAAGATACTTCGTGTGAAGTAAATAGGGTAGACGGCCTTTAAAATCATGGAGATTTCAAAAACACTTTTATTTCCTCGAACCTCCGTCTCCCATCTCCCATCTCCCGACTCCCATCTCCCGACTCCCATCTCCCGACTCCCGACTCCCGTCTCCCGTCTCCCATCTCCCATCTCCCGTCTCCCATCTCCCGTCTCCCGACTTCAGTCTCCTGTTTTCCCGCTTCCAACTCCCATTACCAATCCACCATTCTCCCCACTCCCAGGGCCAAGCGTAACCACTTGATTGGCACATTCAATAAGGGTATTATTATGTTCAATAAAAAGCACCGTATCACCGCTATCCACTAACGATTGGAAAACTTTAATCAAGGGTAGAATATCAAAATAATGCAATCCAGTACTCGGTTCATCAAAGAGATATAAGGTGCTTCCTTTTCGTTTACTGGTCATGGAAGCGGCCAGTTTCAAACGTTGCGCTTCTCCACCAGATAGGGTATTCCCCGATTGGCCTAAAAGTAAATGTCCAACTCCTACTTGCTGGAGGATCTTTAAGTTAGGTACAAGAGCTTCCGTATCAAAAAAATCAATGGCTTCTACCACGGTCAATTGCAATACCTCACCTATGGATTTTCCGTGGTAGGTACACCCTAGAATAGTTTCATTATACCGCATTCCTTTACAGGTATCGCAGCTTAACCAGATATCGCTCATGAAATCCATGCTGGTTTTTAGTTGGCCATGCCCCCCACAAGTCGGACACTTTCCATTTTTACTTTGGTACGAAAAGTCGGCTTTCTTAAGGCCGGATATTTTGGCGGATTCTGTTTTGGAAAATAGCGTTTTTAACTGTTCCATAATCCCAGTATAAGATAGGGGAGTACTTAGCCGGTTTTGTGGAAGCGCTTCCTGATCAATAAGTAATACTTCGTCAAATTGATTTAGGCCATGTACCGAAGTAGCATTTACCGGTCGTTTTTTTAACCAAGATGGATACAATACGTCTTTTATTAAACTGGATTTTCCACTTCCTGAAACTCCGGTAACGGCTATAATTTGTTGCGAATAAAAATCGATATCCAGTTCCTTTAAGTTATTGGCAAATGCAGCTTTCACACCAAAGGCATTTCCTTTTTTATTTGGATTCTTTACCGAGGTAACCTGCTTTTGTTGCATTAACCGATACGTCACAGAACTTTTGGCTGTGGCGATATCATCCATCTTGCCTTGGTAGATGACTTCACCGCCTAAACTTCCGGCAGCTGGACCTATTTCGATGAGGTAATCGGCTGTTTTAATAAAGGCTAAATCATGTTCTACCACCACTACGGTGTTTCCGTTCGCTACAATTTGTTTTAAAGCCTTGGATAATACAGCCACTTGCACGGCATCCAATCCGATGGTGGGTTCATCCAGTACATAGGTTACACCAAATAGGTGTGTAGCCAATTGACCGGCCAAGGTAACCCGTTGCCGTTCTCCGCCAGAAAGAGAACTCACGGCTCGGTCCAAGTTTAAATAGCCCAACCCCAGATCTGCAATTGTTTGCAAAGATGCGATGACTGTGGGTAATACCACTTTACGGATGGCTAAAATGATCGGATCTATTTGAGTATCTATATGTGATATCAATTGCAAACAATGAGTAATGCTTAGATGAGAAATCTCCTGGATGTTCTTACCCAAGAAACGGGTATGTAATAATTCCGGTTTCAATCGGCTACCCAGGCAAGTGGGACATTCCACCCCGTGCAATACATCTTCGATATGTTGGATGTTCTTGTTATGGCGTTTCCGTAGGTATTCATCATCGATATAATGACAGAGGCCCAACCATTTGGAGGTTAGCTCTTGAGTACCTGTTTTCGTTTTGGTTTTAAACTCCCACGTCACATTCCAAATCGCATCGCCTGTTCCATACAGAATGACATCCTGTACCTCCGTTTCCAGTTCGTGCCATGCCCGGTCGATATTCCATTTTTTTTGGTGAGCGGCTTCTTTTAATGTGGCCATAAATTGCCCATTCACATCGGCATAATACGCCACCGCTTTATTTAGGGATATCGCCCCATCCCAAATGGATAAATCTGGAGAAATAATAATTTGATCCGGATCACAGGTGCGAATCTCACCCATACCGGCACATACAGGGCAGGCGCCTAGATGATGATTGAAGGAATAGTGCTGAGCCGTATAGATTTCGCCTTCCTGTTGAGCAATCCGGGAATACAACAATCGAAACGCATCATATACGCCCGATAGGGTACCCACCGTGGAACGTTTCGAAGGTGTTCCGCCTTTTCTGTTTATGCCAATGGCTGGTCCCAAACCGGAGTATGATGTGATGACTGCTTCACTATTTTGCTGCAAAAGACTTCGGTTATAAGTCGCTAATGATTCTGTAAATCTAGCATTCGATTCCGCAAACAAAGTAGCGTACACCAAGGAGGATTTCCCACTTCCAGAAACTCCTGTCACTAGGGTCAATTGATTTTTGGGAATTTGTATATCCATATTTTTCAATCCATGGGTACGTACTCCATTCAGTATTATTTCATTCGGAATAGGAGTAGAGCCTTCCTTTTTGGTTTCTGTAGACGAAGGTTTCGCATCCTTTCTCGGAATTCCTTGATATACTAGGGTACCGCCATCTTTGCCACTTTTGGGTCCCAGTTCAATATGCCAATCACTCCAACCAATCACCGCTTCATTTTGTTCGATACAGACCACTGTATTTCCTTTTTCCTTGATGCGGTCAAACAATTTTAGTAGCGATCTAATATCATTCTGATGCAGACCAATACTGGGTTCAATGATAATGTATAAGGTGTTTCCAGTATCTTTTTTCTGGAGTTGATTGGCTATTTTAATACGTTGCGCTTCTCCGCCCGAAAGGGTGGTGGAAGATTGCCCAAGGGTTAAGTATCCCAGTCCGATTTGTTGCAATACTTGAAGTCCAGACTGTACCTTTTTCTGATCGGAAAAAAACGTCAATGCTTCGTTGATGCTTAGCTTATAAACATCCGCAATCGATAAGCCTTTGTACTTTACCTGGAGCGTTTCTTCATTAAATCGGTCCCCGTTACAGGTTCCGCACACCAAGTCTACATTACCCAAAAAGTGCATGCCGATCTGCGTTTTACCCGCTCCTTGACAAGTTTCGCATCGTCCGCCTTTCGTGTTAAAGGAGAATCTGCTTCTGGTAAATCCTTGCGTTTTGGCTTCGGACGAATGGGCATAAATATCCCGAATATGATCCGATAATCCCAAATAAGTAGCCGGATTACTACGGGGTGTTTTTCCAATGGGGCTATGGTCAATAAAAATCAGTTGATGGATGGCGTCCAAATTTTCATGACGGACGAGCTTAACGGGCTTACCCAATTCAACCGATTCCATGCCCAATTGCTGGCGTACGGCTTTAAGCAAGGTGCCTTTGACTAAACTCGATTTTCCAACACCTGATCGTCCACTCACCACATTGAGTTTTCCAAGCTGAAAAGTAACATCAATGTTTTTTAGGTTCCGTTCCGAACAACCCATCAAGCGAATGCTGCTTGGAGTACTCGTTGATGAGCGAAGTGATTTATGCTTTTCATTCGCCTGTGTAATGGCTCGGTAGGTGGGACTAGTCGTCTTCAATTTATCCGCTTGTGCAAACTTGGAAAACGGTCCGTTAAATAGTACCTCTCCTCCATTCACTCCCGCTTTGGGACCAATCTCTATGATATGATCGGCACGGGTAATGGTATCCAAGTTATGTTCCACCACAATAACGGTGTTCCCTTTTTGAACGAGTTGTTTAAAATGGTGAATCAACCGGTCGTTCTCTTCTTTATGCAAGCCAATACTTGGCTCATCAAAAACGTACAATACATCACTTAAGGGAACCAAAATTTGATTGGCTATCCGAATCCGCTGAATTTCACTCGCTCGAAGTGATTTTGCCGATCGATCTAAGGTCAAATGACCCAAACCCAAATCTTCCAATAAATCGACTTGTGCTTCTATTTTAGTAATAATTTCTTTCGCTACAGTTCCCCAGGGGTACGATTGAATCCATGGTATCAATTGGTTCAATTCCAAGTGCCCTATTTCGGCAATGGATTTCCCATGAACGAGTACACTCAACGCATCGCTATTTAAACGGGTTCCGTGGCATTCCTGACACTTTACCGAATGTACATACTTGAGAATATTGGCGTTTCGATCTCTTCGTAGAATATCCGACATAATCGGAATCATTCCTTTGTAGTAACCTTCTTCCCTTGGTTTGGCTTTAATACCCGTCCATTTCAAACGCGATTCCAAACTGTGCTTTCCAAATGGGACTTTGATTTTATTACTCCCGTACAGAATCACTTCTCGTTGACGGTCGGTCAAGTCATTCCATTTAATATCCACATGAAAACCTTCGGCTTCGCATACCTGATTGAGTACATCAATGGTAACTTGTGAGTACATGATATAGCCATTGGGTAAGGTGGGCGCCAATGCGCCTTCCCGAATCGTTTTTTCGGGATGGATGATTAAACGATTTAAGTCTATTTGTTCCTCCTTCCCAATGCCGTTACACCGTTTGCATTTGCCGACTTCCGAATTAAACGAAAAGAGGGCCCGAGAAAGTTCTAGGTTTTTTGCGGACGTTCCGGTACGTGCATACAATAAACGCAACAAATCATACATATCCGATAAGGTACCCACCGTAGAACGCACATGCATTCCAGTGGTATGTTGACCAATGGCAATGACAGGCGACAGACCTTCAATTTCATCGACATCCGGACGGGTTAACTTCCCCATAAACTGGCGTGCAAATGAAGGCAGCGTTTCAAAATACCTGCGTTGGCCTTCTTTGGCAATGATTTCAAACACCAAGCTTGATTTTCCCGACCCCGAAATTCCAGTAACCACAATAAACTGATGGTGTGGAATTCGCAATGAGATGTTCTTCAGGTTATTGGTGCGTGCGCCTTGAATAACGATCTCTGGAGGTGTACTTGCGTTCATGGCGTGAAAATAATACTATGTTTCTGATTCACCTTATACCATCTTTCTACTCCGCTAAAACGCCAATTTGTTTTTTTTATAAATGAGCCAAAAAGGATAACGGAACAGCAAAGGATGGATATGATTTTTAGTTTTTACCCAAAACTAAGTTCCTTTTAGGTATTTATACCTTGAGTTTAGGAGTGCGTATTTTCAGGTAAAAACCACTGTTTTTCAGCCCTGGTTTGGAGCTTTAAAAATAATTTTCACCCGATCAAACAGCCCCCTAAATTCCCGCAATACATCTTACTCGTTTTTGCTCTTAAATGACTAATGGCAATACTTACAAAGGTTTTAATTTGGGGTAGGAAATAGTAGAGGATGTAAGAAATTAAAAGGGTCTTTGTTCTTTCGGAATTTGTCATTTTAAGAAATGAACTTTTTACTCTTTGTTTGAAAAATTCAAATCATGTCTTACATTTGAGTACCATTTTAAACGTGTTAAAGCTCTGATACCTATGAGACTAATTGTGGTAATACTATTTGTAATTTTTATTGGAAGTTCAATTCAAGCCCAAGAGTCAGTAAACGCATCTGGCGGTTTGGCCTCGGGGAATGGCGGAACATTAAGTTATTCGATTGGACAAGTGTTTTATTCTTCTTATTCCGGAGTAGATGGGACCA
This sequence comes from uncultured Flavobacteriales bacterium, assembly GCA_913062955.1. Taxonomy (GTDB): domain Bacteria; phylum Bacteroidota; class Bacteroidia; order Flavobacteriales_G; family Salibacteraceae; genus CAJXZP01. Next base: position 10,780 of record CAJXZP010000061.1, read on the forward strand.
TTAATCTAGGAGTTCAACAACCTTTCGAGATTTTTATTATTTCCGGTATGGAAAATAAATATATAAATTTAGAACTGGCTGTTTACCCGAATCCAACAACGGATTATTTAACACTTCGTATTAACAATTTCGATAATCAAAATTTGACCTATTATTTATTCGATCTTCAAGGTCGTTTATTGGAAAGCGCCTCTATGCTTAGTGATAATGCTTTGATTCCCATGGGGAAATATCCTGTAAGTACCTATATACTTCAAGTACGGAGTAATACTTCTCTAATCAAAACCTTTAAAGTAGTAAAAAAATAACCAGTCATGAAAAATCTATTTAGTGTATTTATCGCTTTTATTATTTCATCAAGTTTGATGGCACAAGCTCCAAATAAGATAAGCTATCAGGCGGTGGTACGAGATGCCGGAAATAACCTAATAACCAACCAAACGGTAGGAGTTAGGTTGAGTGTATTAAAAGGAACCATGTTTGGTGCCGAAACGTACGTGGAAACTCACAATGTTTTAACCAATAATAATGGGTTGATTAGCCTAGAATTGGGTATGGGTACTATTAGCTTTGGGATATTTGAAAACATTGATTGGAGTGATGGTCCTTATTTTATTAGAACTGAAATAGATCCAACAGGAAGTATTAATTATAGTATTTCAGGGACGAGCCAATTAATAAGTGTTCCTTTCGCACTTCATGCAAATACGGTTGATAGTATTATCGGAGGCGTAAGTGCGAGAGAATCGGATCCGATTTTTATCTCTTCTATTGCCCAAGGAATCTCCGCGTCCGATACGGCTAATTGGAACGCGCATACGATAGACACGGATACGCAGTTGGACTCTACTGGAATTTCAGGATTAGGGTATGTAGCCGGAGCGCATACGATAGATACGGATACGCAGTTGGACTCTACCGGAATCGCAGGAGTAGGATATGTAGCCGGAGCGCATACGATAGATACGGATACGCAATTAGACTCTACTGGAATTTCAGGATTAGGATATGTAGCGGGAGCGCATACGATAGATACGGATACGCAATTGGACTCTATCGGGATTTCAGGATTAGGATATGTAGCAGGAGCACATACGATAAATACGGATACGCAATTGGACTCTGCCGGAATTTCAGGATTAGGGTATGTAGCTGGAGCGCATACGATAGATACGGATACGCAGTTAGACTCTATTGGAATTTCAGGATTAGGATATGTAGCTGGAGCGCATACGATAAATACGGATACGCAATTGGACTCAAGTCAAATTGCTAACTTGGGTTTTGTTGCAGGTGCCATTACCACAGAAATAGATGGGTCTATTTCTAATGAACTTCAGGTTCTTTCCATTAATAATGGAACGATTACTTTAAGTAATTCGGGGGGGGGCATACAATTACCTGATTCTTCGGTGTCTAATGAAATTCAAATGTTAAGCCTAAGCAATGACACCATTTATTTATCGGATGGTGGTTTTATAAAATTACCTACAAGTGGAGGTATTAATTCAAGTAATACGCCTGTTAATGGTAATCTATTAACCTTTGATGGAACGAATTGGGTTTCAAAAAATATTGTTACAGGAAATACAGGTTCAGCCACTGCGGTGAATAATATGATGCCGTATATTACCCTAAGTTATTGTTTTTGCTTAAATGGAATATATCCTTCTAGGAATAGTCAAAATCCATTTATTGCGGAGATTATGACTTTTTCAGGAAATTTTGCCCCTAGAGACTGGACTTTTTGTGATGGCCAATTATTAGCAATAAACTCTTACCCTGCGGCATACTCGTTGGTAGGTACAATTTATGGAGGAAATGGAATTACTACATTTGGAATTCCAGACCTAAGAGGTCGTGTAGGGATTCATGAAGGGCAAGGTAGTGGGTTGACAAATAGAACCTTAGGTAGTAAGGGTGGTACGCAAACAAATACCCTAATTATTAGTAACCTTCCAGTTCATAATCATACCATTATTATTCAATAATATTTTGAAAAAAAATAGTTTAAAAAGGAAAGAGCGACTCATTTTATGGGTGGCTCTTTTTTCATTATTGGGGTCCCTAAATGGCTATTCTCAATTACGAGTCGAAAATTTTTCGTTTACGGCCTATGAAAATTTGAATTTACCGGACTTGTCATCTCAGGGGAAATTAACGCAAGGAAGAAAAATAAAAATTGCAATTATTGATGATGGTTTTAATTTGGACCATGAATTAATCAAACCTTTTCTGTCGAAACAGAACCGTGAAATTCCGGGGAACCGATTTGACGATGATGAAAATGGGTATGTAGATGATGTTTACGGTTGGAATGTATCGGATGGAAATGGGGAGGTATCGGTAGTCCAAGGTCGTGAAAAAGAATTTTATCATGGAACCATGATTGCCACTATCATTTCGACTGTCTTTTTAGAAGCGTATGATAGTATTGCTACAGAATACCTGGAGTTGATACCCATAAAGGCCGTTTCTAATAAAGAATCCAATACATATATCAAGGATGGATATAAAGGGATTTCGTATGCGATAGCGCGTAATGTGGATATTATTTGTTGCGCTTGGAGCGGAGGTGAACTCTCTACCGAACAAAGAAATATTTTGGAAAAAGCAACTTCCAAAGGAATACTTATTTTGGGTTCAGCTGGCAATCATTACAACAATGTGCTTAGCCCAGCTGCAAACCCGAATGTAATTGCAGTAAGCGCTATTGATTCGAATGAGGTTTTGATTCCTACCTCAAATTCAGGAGTAGAAATAGATTTCGTAGCCAGGGGCGATGAGGTGAGAGCAGGACACCCATTGGATACCAAGGCCTACTTTTATGGAGATGGAACGTCTGCAGCTACGGCTTTAGTAACGGGGGTGTATGGGGTGGTTTGGAGTCAGTATCCCACAAAGACTAAAAAGCAGATTACGGAGGCGATAAAATATACGAGTAAATCGATGAATAACTCGAATCCTAGGTATGTGGGTAGATTGGGAGCGGGTATTCCTCAGGCTGAAAAAGCAATTATTTATTTAAGGAACCCGATGGATCAAACAAAGAATTTCAATGCGGTGGCCACGGAAGGAAGTTTTAATTTTTATTACAAGAATCAAGTTCAAAGTTATACGGTAAATCCGCAGCAATTATTATATGGATTTGAGCTTCAGGTAGACCCCGAATTGGTGAAATATGAAAAAGTAGTTTTGGAAATTAAAACGACCGATTCCACCTTTTTATTAGCGGGTACGGATCCCTATTTTTTTAAGAAACAATTAATAGTTGGAGAATCATTTACCGTAAAAAACATTTCTAAAAAATACAAAAAAACCATCCGTGTTACGTATCAAACCATTTTAGTCGATTCGGGTAAATTATATTGTAAGGATATTAAATTTTTGAATACGACCGGTACTTTGACAGATGGAAGTAAAGAACACAATTATTCCAATAAATGCGATTGCAAATGGCTCATTAAAGCGCCTGCCAATAAAAAAATTAGATTGCAGTTTATAAAAATGGATACCCAAGGAAATACAGATTTTATTTGGGTTTTTGCGGGTGCAAGAGCCTTAAACGAAAATTTATTGGCGAAATTTAGTGGTGAAAATCGCCCGCCTATTATAACCTCAAATACCAATGAAGTGCTTTTGTGGTTTGTTTCAGATAATACAAAAACAGGTAGTGGCTGGGAATTAGTATATACTTGGGTGGATTAGATTATCCGAACTCCAATATGGAGAGAGCGCTTGTAGGTTTTCGGGAATATGGGTATTTAATTTAAAGAAGCCAAAACAGATGCCTGTAATTTTTACTGGCATGTAGTGAAACGGCCTAGATAAATGGGATGGAATTAATTTTGAAATTTTTTCCCGAAATACCTACTATTTTTATTCTGTGTACATTCGTCTAATTAATAACCAGCGGTTTACTTCCTGATACCGTGAATTATTAGCGACAATAAACCATTTAATTAACGGTTAACTATGGGTTCCATTAAATAACTCCCGGTGTAATTCAAAAGACAACCATTGAAGGGAAACAAGACCCCATACGTTCAATATGTGGACATAGTTAACATCCTCACATGCGAAGGTTTATTTTTAACAAATGAATTGGATTAAATGATCGAGCTAGCCATTGGAAAACGGAATGAAATTATGGGAAATTGGCCATTGAATTTTGACGGATGTACCTCAGGTATGCTAATTTAAGAATGACAAGATGAAGAAAATATATTTGACCATTAGTATCCTAGTAAGTGGAATATTATCTCAGGCTCAAGATTGTTCTCGATACCAAATAATAAACTTGAAGGACTCGGTTATTCAGGGACATAGCTATGTGTATTTTGAGATGACAGTAGACACGGCTCTTTTGCAAAACACCGGATATACAGATTTGTTTTTTGTGGATAATTCGAACGATACGATTACAACCTATGGAAACTGGGGGTATCTAATCCCAGAGTCTATACATGGCTTAGATACCTTAAATTACCTGATACGATACCGAACAGGGATTACCAACTTCCCCAATACCTTTAGTGGATTTTTAATGATGAGAAATCCAAGTTGTGATATTCCCTTTGATAATATAGTGGAGGGAGTAGAAAATTTGGAAGTGAACTCAGCCTCCATTTACCCTAACCCTGTCCATGGATTATTACATATTGATAGTAGGAATCACGAAATCGAAAAAGTTGAATTATTTGACACCTATGGAAGATTAATCCGCTCTCAAAGGAATAGTGACCTAACTATTGACATGAGTTTATTGGATTCAGGGATCTATTATTTGGTCATGTCATTTACCAATAAAGAAATTACTCGTAAAAAAGTAATAAAAAACTAATCCCAATTACTCCGTTTAAAACGTTGATATACTGAGATAAGTGGATAAGCGGGATAAGTCTTATAAAAAGCGCTGCTTTTTTTCTGTCGGTTAGTATTCTACTAAGAAAATCAAGCCTCCGTTTGTGCATATAGCTAGCTGCCATCAGCGATCAGCTAGTGCAAAAGACAAATAGCAAACGGCCGGCAGCTAACAGCCTTTGTCCACGGTCCATCATCCATAGTCCATCATCCATAGTCCATAATCTTTATTCCATCATCCATTATCCAATGCCGTAAGCTGCAAGCCATCATCCAAATGCACCTGTGAAGAGCAGGGGCGAAGGAAAACCTTCGCTTTTATTTTACGAAAAATGTAATAAATCGAATTCTTAGCCACTAACTAAGAAAACAATAGAACGCATGACATTAAATAACGCCATTCATTTTTTTGAAAAGTTAGTTTCAGAAACTCCTAATAAATCGGAAATCAAGGTGTATGAAAAATTCCTTCATATTCTAAATAGGTTGAAGAGTAGAACTTTTTCCGAACAGGAAATGTTATCCATAGAAGCGGAATTGGAATTTTTATATTTAGAATCCAAACCGAAGAATCGTAAAAAACACATGAAGAAAGCACTCCATGAATTTGAGACATACTTAAAGGATACTTATTCTTTGATTTCTAAAGGGTATTATAGCAGTTTGGGGATGGCGCTCGGATCGACTTTCGGACTTCTTTTTGGATTGGTGGTTTTATCGCATTTTGAACGCAATTTGGGTGTTTTATTAGGTTCTATTTTCGGAATGGTGTTGGGTATGGTAGTGGGCCGTAACCTCGATGCAAAAGCCGTAGCCGAAGGTAGAGCGTTGTAGTTTTACTGAGCAAGGCTCAAAACTTGGCTATGGCTTGATTTTTCTATCCTCCGCTAACAGTCCCAAGATTCGCTCTGTAATTTCTTTATCGGCTCTTTTTTTATTTGTGATTAAAGAAAAAGGTCTAAAATCAACCGGGTCTAGGTCCCAATTCACCAAACGACCATCGGCAATAAAAGGAGCTGCGTTTTGAGCCAAAGCAATGGATAATCCTGACCCTTGTGATAACTGAAATAGTACCTCGTATTCATTGGGAATGATGTAATTGGGAACAATGGACGGGCGTTTTCTATTAAAAGTAGAAATCCAATACATTTTAATATAGCCCGAAGCGGGATCGTGGGCGTACCACTTTTGACGCATTAATTTTTTCTCCGCCTGTGCCGCATCCGACTCCCACAACGTTCTGATTCCCTGTAAATCTAGATCAGGTGTCCCTACTAGAATCAATTCTTGGCGGGGTAATGGGTGACCAATTATATCAAAGGAATTGATCTCGTCCGGTACCAGTGCGTATAACAGTTTGCCTTCCTCTACATCGCGTTTAAGCGTTTGTTTATTCCCAAATTTGATATGCACATGCGCTCCCAATTGTTGGATGTTTTGACATAAGGTGGTTTTGTACAAGTGTTGAGATATGCCAATGGTGATAATAGATTTGAGCTGTGATTTTTTATGCTGCAGTTGATATTCTACTTCCTCCAAGGTTTCAATAGAACCCGAAATCATGGTATTCAGCATTTTTCCTTCATCGGTTTCGAGTACCCCTTTCGATTTACGAATAAATAGTTTGTGTCCCAAATGGGCTTCTAGAGTCGCAATTTGCTGACTCACCGTAGGCTGACTAATACTTAAGGTTTCGGCTGCTTGACTTAATGACTTGGTAATATACACGGCTCTGAACGTTCGTAGCCACTCTAGATTTATCATGTTATTGGTTTTTCAATATCAAAAGTACAAATTTTCTATTTTCACCAATAACATATTATCCCTTCTTTTGAATTTTCAAATGAACAATAAAAATAGAAAAAGATGAAAACGATAGATCCAAAAGGAAAAATTGCACTGGTAAGTGGTGCCAACAGAGGAATTGGTAAAGCCATCACTTTAGAGTTATTAAATAAAGGAGCTGCTAAAGTATATGCTGGAGCCCGAAACGTAGAAACACTTAGCGAATTGGTGAGTCTGTATGGTAACCGAGTGGTTCCTGTTCAATTAGACGTTACCGATGACCGTTCCATTGAACGCGCAGCTGACCTTATAGAGGCTTTGGATATTTTGGTAAACAATGCGGGGATTTTTGCTATTGGGGGAATCCTTTCGGGTGCTGCTTTGACTAGTTTAAAAGATAACTTAGACATCAACGTATGGGGTTTAATTAAACTATCTAATGCGGTATATCCCCAACTCGCCAAAAGTGAAAATTCGGCTATTATCAATATTTCGTCTTTAGCCGGATTAGGAAACATGCCTATGGCTGCTACCTACTCGGTAAGTAAAGCAGCGGTGCATAGCATTACCCAAGGCATGCGTGCTGAATTATCCGACAAGAACACCTTGGTGATGGGGGTTTATCCCGGCCCAATTGACACCGAAATGGCGGCCAACTTAGAAATGGACAAGGACAGTCCAAGCAATGTTGCTCAAGCTATTGTGTCGGGATTAATAAACGGAACCGAAGATGTATTTCCTGATGTGATGTCGCAACAAGCGGGTAATTTCTACCTATCCAACCCCAAAGCAGTAGAGCAGGAGTTTGCCAATTTCAAAGCGTAAAAAAACGTTTGGTTTTCAATAAAAAGGCACGGGTGTTTACCCCGTGCTTTTTTATGCCCTAAGGTTTTTTCTCCAAAATGTAATAATTCGAAAACAGCCGCGAAGGTAGTTGCCGAAGGAGGAGCATTATAGGTTGAAATCTGTAGGTGCTTTTGAGTGGTAGATCCGTGGCAACAAATACTAGAAAACATATGTCAATCCATGTATTAATTAAAATTATCGATGCTTTAATGATCTTTCGATAGCCTTTGGACATTGAATACGTACTTTTATAAAAAAGTAAAAAAGCTTAATTATAGAGCGTATTTTTACTCTATAATCCATAGCATATTAACGTTAAAACAAGAGTAGAATGAAATTTCACACACGCAAATGGGTAAAACCAGAAGATTTAAATCCAAACGGAACATTATTTGGCGGACGGTTACTCGCATGGATTGATGAAGAGGCAGCTCTTTATTCGGTGGTGCAATTAGATAACCAGCGAGTGGTTACAAAATTTATGTCCGAAATTAACTTCGATAGTAAAGCGGTACAAGGGGACATTATTGAAATTGGGATTGAAGTAAAAAAGTTCGGAAATAGTTCTTTAACCCTTAATTGTGTGGTAAGAAATATGATGACTCGAGACACCATCATTACGGTAGACAACATTATTATGGTGAACCTCGATGAAAATGGGAAACCAGAACCCCACGGAAAAACAAAAGTAGAATTCGTTAGAGATAGACTCGGCTGAAAATTTTAGTTCCATTCATAATAAATAGGCCTTTGTCATTGGTTTTATTGAATGTTAATTGCTTGAAATACTGTAAGCTTGCCGCCACGAAAATCAGGTTTGGGCCTTAGCCAATTACCGGTGTGTTTTCAGAGCTAAAAACCATGCAACAAAACAATCATAATTACCTATATACGTTCAATCATGACCCTACCGAAAGGGAATTATGTCAACTCGAAGCACGGTTTGTTTTTAATAAGGTGCTCCAGGGTAAATGGCTTTTCACGGATGTAGAAGTGGATCCTTCCTGTAGTGCGTTTATTAAAAACAGATTACGCATTATTTCCTGCTCGGACTCTTACGATACGCTTATTCAAGAAATCAAAAAGGAGAATATTGAAGTAGAGGCTTTTAAAGTAGAGTATGTGGTTTTTGATGGAGATGAAACACCCTATACCGAAAGACTTCAAAAACTAAGAGATATAGGCTACAGCATTGAAGGTATGCATGAGTATTATAACCCAGACATTACCTATGGTATGTGCTATTGCGAAGGGACGTGGTATTTTGGAGAATTGCTTAAAAACAATTTTGACTGGCATAAACACAAGCAAAAACCATATTCATTCAGTAATTCGATAAGCGTAAATATTGGCAAAGCATTGGTCAATATTGCGGTGAATAACACTAAAGAAAGTACACTATTAGATGCCTGTTGTGGCGTAGGTACCATTATGTTAGAAGCTTGTTTTGCGGGTAACCATATTGAAGGGTGCGATATTAACGAGAAAACAGCGAAGAATGCCAAAGAAAACCTAGCGCATTTCAACTACAACGCAACCATTTACCACTCCGATGTAAAAGATCTTAAACACAGGTATGACTCGGCTATTATTGACTTGCCCTATAATTTGTTTACCAGTGCCACGGATAGTGATATTGAACACATTATTACCGCAACCGCAACACTCACCGATCGATTAGTGATTGTTTCTATTTCTGATATTACCGATTTAATTAACAACATAGGTTTTCGCATAGCAGATTATTGCAGCGTGAGTAAAAGAGGTAAAACCAATTTTGCTCGTAAAATATGGGTCTGTGAAAAGAGGAAATAGGTGGTCATTTTTGCTAAATCTAAAGCAAAAGCTGGTGCAAATGGCTAACAGCTAATAGCTAACAGCCGACAGCCAACAGCCAAAGTACATTAATCCTTAATCGATTGTCCATAATCCATCATCCAAAGTCCTTAATCTTAAGCCAACAGCTAATAACCGAAAACCACTAGCCCATAATCCTTGACTCCGTTTGCAATCGGAAAATTAAATTGGACTACTCACTAATTTTCACCCTTTACCGAAAGGACCACGTTCGCAAATGTGGGTAAACCCTCGGTAATGGTTCCTATACCCTTTTTATTGATTTTGAAAGAAACATCCTTTGAGGTGGTAAATAACAACACCGATGAAAAAGACGTGACGAGATAGGGTTTCATTACCTCAAGAGCCTGATCGAAGGTAAGTTCGTTTTCTATATCTTCGGTTTCCCGAGATCGATAGTGAAATTTCAATAAAACCATTAATCCGTCTTTAGAAGCGACTGGTCTTAGAAATATATTTTTCAAGTCCGGCTTACCAATGGTTTTTGCCATGGTTAATTTTGCAAAGTTTCCTTCTTGCACACTTTCTTTTACTTGTTCCCAGAATTGAGCAAAAACTTCTTGGTATGGCATAAACTAAAAATTGATGATGATGTTTTACGGTGGTGCAAAAATACGACTATTAATTACCTACCCACCGATCCTAAAATCTAAAATCGGATTTGAATTCGGGAGACAAAGACCATGACCATGACCATGACTAAGACCAACAGCTAACAGCCGACTGCTGACAGCCAAAGTCCATAGTCCTTTATCCATAATCCATAGTCCTTGATCCAAAACCGATAGCTAATAGCCGATAGCTCCTAATCCCCCCCTCATCCATAAAATCAAATAAAAACAGGTATTTACCGCACGGGTTATTTTAGGGGTTTCATTTAGATTAGTACCATCCAAAACCTACAGAATTTATACGCCACAGTTGCATCTAAGAACGGTTAACATCCATATTATGAAAAACCTAAAACTCCTTTTATTAGTAGTTGTCTTGATGGCAGCAGGCTGCCAATCGTCAAAAGGTGTGCTTCTATCGGTAACGGATCAAAGTTCCTTGTACCAAGAATCTATAGAAAACTCGATGTCTCCCGCTCCGGACAAAATTTATAGAGATTTGGTTTCTATTACCCCTCAAAATAAGGCGCTGATTTGGAGAAACATAAAGGGAGAAAACTACATTTTGGTGGTGACTTGGAAACAAAACACATCTTATTTTCAGCCTTACTTGGATTCTACCTATTATAATACCGGAGAATATCCAATATGGGTGACTACATCGCCAGAGTTATTGCAAAGAATGAAAACAGAAAACCCGGATGATGTGGACTTAAGATTAAAACAATTACTAGGTTTACCACCAAATTCAACGTATAGTTATTTTGTCGAATTCTGGGTGAGAGCCGCAGACCTTTTTAGACCATGTCCAGACAATGAAATTACAGATAGGCAGTGTGAATTATGTTTTCCCGAAAAAACAGATTCCGCATATGTTTCTTGGATAAATACCAATAGAATTAGTCGCTATTACCCATGTGAATTAGAGGATAAATATCCATGGACGCAACTAGGGTATACCTACGACTGGAAAGCAGAGAATACATCACATATTGGTTTAAGCGAGTTCGTCATTGATGTAAATAAAAACATCATTGTCCATGCAATTTATACTACCCAGGATTACCTAAATAAAGAGGTGAATACAAAATAAATGTTCCTGGCCGAGAGCTAATTGCTATTGCAAAAGGCCAAGACCAAGACAAAGGCTAAAGCTATTGCAAAAGGCAAGCAGCAAACAGCAAACGGCCGACAGCTTGCAGCGAAAGTCTATTATCCATAATCCTTCATCCAAAATCCTCCCACTCAATAGGAAACACGAGTAAATGGAATCACAATAAATAATGGTCCGAATAATTACCAGTAAACAAGTCCTCCTAGGAATTACCAAGAAGGTAATCTAGCGTATTCAATAAGTAAATATTTCATTGGAGTTGTTCTTTTTGGTCAGTGGTAGTGGTTCATCACTTGGAATTGCGGTCGCTTTTGCGACAAGAGCATGGTAAGTGTTTGAACCACGTTCTCTAGAGAACCACCTTCCAAAAAGTGTCTTTTTTTGATTCTTTTTTTGGTCATACAAAAAAAGAATATTAGAAAAAGTGCT
>CAJXZP010000062.1 GCA_913062955.1 uncultured Flavobacteriales bacterium
TTTGAAAGAAAGAGGCATCCTAAAGAATAACGCTCCTCATTTATTTGAGAATCGAAAGTTTATTATTCCAAATTACCGGTGGTGGGGAGGGGCTTTTTATACCATAGGTTTAAAGGTGTATGATAAAATGTCGGGCGATTTAGGCCTAGGGCCCTCCAAACATATTTCCAAAGAAGAAGTGATGCAGTTAATTCCGAATCTGAAGGAAGAGGATCTTTATGGTGGAGTGGTGTATCATGATGGCCAATTTGACGATGCCCGATTAGCCATTAACCTTGCACAAACGGTTGAAAATTGTGGGGGTGTAGTGGTTAACTACATGGAGGTTTCTAACCTTATTAAAGATCAGGAAGGAATAATTACTGGAGTTAAAGTAACCGATAAGGAAACGGAAATAGTGCATTCCCTTAAATGTAATTCGGTAGTGAATGCAACGGGAGTATTTGTAGATGGAATTTTACAAATGGATGAGAAGGAGCACCAAAACATTGTAGCTCCTAGTCAGGGTGTTCATTTAGTTTTGGATAAGGATTTCTTACCGGATGATTATGCCATTATGATCCCAACTACCAGTGATGGACGGGTGTTATTTGCGGTGCCGTGGTATGAAAAGGTAATTCTAGGGACCACAGATACTCCGGTAGACGAACCAAATGAAGAACCTTTAGCTTTAGAGGAAGAAATAAATTTCATTCTAGAAACGGCCAAAAAGTATTTAGTAAAAGCGCCACATCGAAAGGATGTGTTAAGTGTTTTTGCTGGTTTACGTCCCTTAGCAGCAATTCCTCAAAAAAACAAAAGCAAAAAACAGGAAACCAAGGAAATTTCCAGAAGCCATAAAATATTTGTTTCGTTATCCGGTTTAATCACCGTGATTGGAGGGAAATGGACGACATACCGACAAATGGGGGAGGATGTGGTTAATCAAGTAGTCTCCTTAAGGGATAATCCTGTTGCGCCAAGTTCGACCGCGAATTTGGCAGTTCATGGATTTGCAAGCGAAATGGATTTTGATACGCATTGGCACGTGTATGGGTCTGATTTAGAAAAGATTCAGGCTTTAAATAGTGATAATTCTAATTGGGCAGATCCCATCCATTCCGATTTACCGTACACAAAAGCGGAGGTAATTTGGGCAGTACGAAATGAAATGGCCAGAAGTGTGGAAGATGTGTTAGCTCGAAGAACCCGAGCGTTATTCCTAAATGCTAGAGTGAGTGTAAGTATGGCGCCAATTGTGGCTGCCTTAATGGCGAAGGAATTAGGTAAAGATAAAAAATGGATCGATGCACAGCTAATAGATTACCAAGAAGTGGCTAAAGGATATATTCTGGATTAATTTCTTTTCATCGGTCATGAAGGTCGAGTCCGCCCCATAAAATTTAATATTGCCATTGATTATTCGGATAGAATTTTAACCTTTTATTAGTAGTCTAAGCCCAATCAATAGCCTACATTTGTGCGACTTTTAAAGGTGTTTGGAGAACACTCGTAAAGGTCTTACAATCAAATATAAACACGAGGTAATTCGTTAAGTATGAAAAGTATTTTCAAGCAAATTTGGGGGTTTTTAATTTCCATGGAATTCATGGCGTTTTTGCTTTTACTGTTCGCAGTATCCATTGGAACGGCAACGTTTATCGAAAATGATTTTGGCACACCTGCTTCTAAGGCAGTGGTTTACAATGCCAAATGGTTTGAGTTAATGATGTTCTTCTTGTTTATTAATTTGATTGCGAATATTTTCCGCTACAAAATGTATAAGAAATCGAAATGGTCTATTTTGATGTTCCATGTTTCGTTCATGTTTATGATTGTTGGTGGAGGGGTAACTCGTTATATAAGTGAAGAAGGAATCTTACATATCCGTGAAGGAAAAGCGAGCAATACCGTGGTAAGTGACAAAACGTATTTTACTTTTAAGGTAGACGACCGCGAAATGCAATACAGCTTTGAACAAGCGGTATTCTTAAATCCATTATACAACCCAGGATTCTCCAAATCCTTTTCTTTTAACGATACCGAAATTTCTGTGAAGTTTGTGGATTTCCTAGAAAATGCAGTAGATACGGTTGTTCCTGATCCCAATGGCGCTACATTTATTGAATTTGTGACCACCGATGGACAAGGACGAAAAACGAACTATTTAGAAGAAGGGACTACCAAAAATTTGGGAATGCTTCCAGTCGCTTTTGGTCCGGGAGAAGAGCCAGTCGGTTTACGAATTTTCCAAGTCGGAGATAGCGTTAAGTTTATTTCCCCTTTTGAGGTGAGTTACTTGAAAATGGCCGACCGTAGTCAAGGTGTTTTAAGTGCAGATACTATGCATGCCTTTGAGCCACGTAGATTGTATCAAGTAAATGGGGTTAGCATTGTATTTAAAGGGGTACACGAAAAAGTACGTAAAGATGTAACCACGCATCAAGCAGAAAATGCAGCTGCAGGTTCTGATATTATGGTGGTGGATTTAGCCATAAATGGCAAACATCAAATGGTACACTTAAAAGGCGGTAAAGGTTTGGTTTCTCCTCCAACCATTTTAAGTGAGAATGGATTAAATTACAAATTAGCCTACGGTTCGAAGTATATTTTCTTACCGTTTTATATGCAGTTAAGAGATTTTCAGTTAGAGCGTTATCCGGGTTCAAATAGTCCCGCTTCATTTGCATCTGAAGTAACGTTGATTGATGAGGAAAAAGGGATTAAAGAAGACCATAGGATTTTTATGAACAACGTATTGGACTACCGAGGATACCGTTTATTTCAATCTTCTTATGATCAGGATGAAGGCGGAACGGTTCTGTCCGTAAATCGTGATTTTTACGGTACTTGGTTATCTTACATTGGTTACATTATGTTGGGGATTGGAATGTTCTTTACCCTGTTTATTTATGAAAGTCGTTTCTCCAAACAAAAACGTACGTTGGATAAAATTAGAAAGAAAAAGGAAGCCTTAACCGGAATGCTAATCCTAGCATTGAGTTTTGGAGGTATGGTAGTGGCGCAAGAAGCACCCGTTCCAACGGTCATTCCAGTGGAACAATCAGAAAAATTCGGGAATCTTCAAATGCAAGATCATCAAGGTAGAATGAAACCAATCAATACCTTGTCGTCAGAGATTTTACGTAAAGTATCCCGTAAGATGTCTTTTAACGATTTAACTTCTGATCAAGTTTTATTGGGGATGTTGTACGAGCCACAAATTTGGCAAATGGTAGATATGATCAAGGTGTCTCACCCTGATTTGAAGAAAAAAATTGGAATGGATGAGTCTAAAAAATACACCTCCTTCATGCAATTTTTTAACACGGATTTTTCGTTCATTTTAGAAGACGACATTGCAGAGGCCAACCGTAAAAAACCGAGTGAAAGAGGGAAGTACGATAAAGATGTTTTAGCCGTAGATGAGCGTGTAAATATTTGTTATATGATTTACACGGGAGAATTGGTGAAAATTTACCCTTTACCCGGAGATCCGAATAACAAGTGGTATGCACCCCGTCAAGCGGCAAAAGTTTTCACGGGGGAAGACTCTTTATTTGTAAAGCATATCTTGAATATGTATTTTGATGGGTTGACCAAAGGAATAGAGTCGGGTGATTTTGACGCTGCTAATAAATCAATGGATGCGATTTCTACCTACCAGAAAAAAATAGGTGCGGAGGTTATTATTCCAGAGAAAAAAGTAGCAGCCGAAATTTTCTACAACAAGGCTCGAATTTTTAATAACCTTTTCTTTTATTATTTCACCGTTGGTTTGATCTTCCTGATCTTACTATTTGTACAACTTTTCAGTACCGGAGGGAAAATGAAAGGTATTGTCAATGTATTCTATTACCTCATAATTATCGGCTTTATGGTGCACACGGCTGGTTTGATTTTATTATGGTATGTCTCAGGTCATGCCCCATGGAGTAACGCGTACGAATCAATGGTATACATTGGATGGGCGACCATGTTATCCGGTTTCATCTTTGGAAGAAAATCAAAAATCACTTTAGCTACTACGGCATTATTGGCCTCATTTATTTTAATGGTGGCCCATTTAAATTGGTTAGATCCTGAAATTACGAATCTTGTACCCGTATTGAATTCGTATTGGTTAATGATTCACGTAGCTATTATTACAGCTAGTTACGGGTTCTTAGGTTTAGGTGCCTTATTAGGCTTCTTTAATTTGATCCTAATCATTACGGCTCCTCGTGGAAATAGAAACATTGAATTAACATTTAAAGAGTTGAGTACCATTAATGAAATGACCATTACCATTGGGTTATTTATGCTGGCTATCGGTACCTTCTTAGGAGGGGTTTGGGCCAATGAGTCTTGGGGTAGATATTGGGGCTGGGATGCGAAAGAAACTTGGGCATTAACTTCTGTATTAGTATACAGTGTGGTGGCTCACATTCGTTTCATTCCAGGGCTACGGGGTGGTTTTGCATACAACTTTGCAACTACCATTGCTTTTAGTTCAATTATTATGACGTATTTCGGGGTGAACTACTATTTAAGTGGATTACATTCGTATGCAGCTGGTGATCCGGTTCCTGTTCCTAACTTTGTGTATTATACCCTTGCGGTAGTAGCTATTGTATCGATTACCGCATATAAAAGATTTCCTTCTTTCAAAAACGAAAAACTGGATAAAGATGTCTACCAATAATTTTATTCAAACAGATAGTTACACTACGGATGTAAATCATCCAAGAAATATTTGGGATACTCTGAGTTTAGGGACTTCCCTTTATTTTGGGCCTAAATTTCTTTCCATGTTATGGGGGAGTAGAAGCTTGGCAATTCAAAACAAATTTGATACCCAGACTTGGGCTAAACGCTCTATGGATATCATGCATTTGATTGAAGATTGTGGCGCAAAGATGAATATTGAAGGTTTGGATAATATTGATAAATCGGATGGACCTGTGGTATTTATTTCCAACCATATGAGTATGTTGGAGAGTATGATTTTCCCTGGACTTATTGCTAGCCGTAGAGAGGTGACCTTTGTGGTTAAGAAAAGTTTGACCACACATTCTCTTTTTGGACCCACCATGCGTGCTAGAAAACCGATTGCCGTAGAGCGTAAGGATCCAATTACCGACTTTAAGATGGTCATGACCGAAGGAACGGAAGCGATCAATAATGGGACTTCAGTGGTTATTTTCCCACAAAGTCAGCGAATGGTTCAATTTGATCCGGAAAAGTTCAATACTTTGGGAATTAAACTGGCCAAGAAATCGAAAGCACAAATTATTCCTGTGGCCATTAAAACCGACTTTTGGGGCAACGGAACTTTAGCGAAAGATATCGGTACCTTGAAACGTAATATACCAGTACATATCAAGTTTGGTGAACCATTTAGTATTGAAGGACCGGGTAAAAAGGAACATCAACAGGTCATTGATTTTATTCAATCCAACTTGGCGATTTGGAGTAAAGACTAAGGTTTCGTTAATCTTCTCCACTCATCGATCAGTGCGAGTTTTATGCGCTATATTCGTGGGTATATGATTCGATTCTCCATTGTTTTTTCTATTGTTTTTCTTGTAATCATCACCGGGTGTGGTGAAATAAATTCGGACACCCAAAAGAAAGTTCTGGTCTCTGCTTTACCTTTAATTGATTCGCCTGATGCTAGGGAAATCCCAATTAAGAATACGATTATTTGGCATTGGGAAAATCGATTTGAAAAGCAAGAAGTCCATAAAATCAAACAATGGCTGAGCGTAATTGATGTCGCTATTATTGATACGTATGGGAAATACCCTTTCGATATGCATTTCTATATTCATCGAAGCAAATCAGGTAATGAACCCGTACCGTGGGCACACACCACTAGAGGAAAAGATCAGGGCGTTCATTTTCATGTCAATACTACTTATTCTATAACGGAATTTTTAACCGATTGGACGGCACAACATGAGATTAGTCATTTATCTATTCCGTTTGTGGGAAAAGAAAATACTTGGTTTTCGGAAGGATATGCGACTTATATGCAATGTCAGGTAATGCAAGTTCAAGGGGTATTGACCTCTGATGACGTTAAATACAAATACGCTACTAAATTGGCAAATTGTAAGCAGGCGTATCAAAGTGATTTGACCGTTCCACAAGCTGCGGATAGTTTGAAAAAGGCGTGGAATTATCCTGCTTTGTATTGGGGAGGGGCGAGTTTTTTCTGGAAGTTGAATGCCCAATACTCCTCTGAAATCCAAAAGACTTTGCCTCGAGTGATTGCGGAATATGTAAAGTGTTGTAGAATAGGGCATCGTTCGCCAGAGGAAATATGTGAGACGCTAGATCAAATTACAGAAACCAAAATAGCCAGTAAGTTGCTAAATGATTATAAAACAGAACCAGCTAGGTTGATGTTTGAAGAGTTTTAGTAGCGGTTTCAAGTAAACAAAAACGCCCGGTAGAAAGACTACCAGGCGTTTTGAAATTTTTTACATTTGAAATCTATGTGTCAATCTTCGCATACTTTGCGTGAGACTCAATAAATGCTCTACGTGGCGGAACTTCATCTCCCATTAACATACTGAACACACGATCGGCTTCGGCTCCTGAATCAATAGTGATTTGACGTAAAGTACGGTTTTCAGGGTTCATTGTAGTTGCCCAAAGTTGTTCCGCATTCATCTCACCTAGACCTTTATAACGTTGAATACCTACGCTCGTTTCGGTTCCTTTACCTTTCATTTCTTGAACCATCATGTCACGTTGGTCATCATTCCAAGCATAACGATGATCACTCCCTTTTTTTACTAAATAAAGGGGAGGAGTAGCAATGAATATGTTTCCGTTATCAATTAATTCCTTCATGTAACGGAAGAAGAAGGTCAGAATTAAGGTTTCGATATGACTACCATCCACATCCGCATCACACATAATAACCACCTTGTGGTAACGTAGTTTGGAAATATCTAAGGCCATGGAATCTTCTTCCGTGCCTACCTTTACTCCTAAAGCAGTGTAAATATTACGAATTTCTTCGTTTTCAAAAATCTTATAGGATAAAGCCTTCTCTACGTTTAATATCTTACCTCGAAGTGGCATGATCGCTTGGTTTTCACGATTACGACCTTGTTTAGCCGTACCACCTGCAGAATCTCCCTCTACTAAAAAGATTTCACTTAAGAATGGATCACGTGACGCACAATCGGCCAATTTACCGGGTAAACTATGACCTGACATAACGTTTTTACGTTGGACCATTTCACGGGCTTTACGAGCTGCGTTACGCGCCTGTGCCGCTAGAATCACCTTATGAACGATGGTTTTTGCATCCTTTGGATTTTCTTCCAAATAATTAGTCAACATTTCGGATACCGCTTGCGATACCGGAGCGTTCACCTCACGGTTACCTAATTTTGTTTTCGTCTGACCTTCAAATTGAGGTTCTTGAACCTTTACCGAAATTACAGCCGTTAATCCCTCACGGAAATCATCTCCTGCAATTTCAAATTTCAATTTAGTTAGTAACCCAGACTCTTCGGCATACTTTTTCAAAGTACTCGTTAACCCACGTCTAAAACCTTGTAAGTGTGTCCCACCCTCATGGGTATTAATGTTATTTACGTACGAGTGTAAATTCTCGGAGTAAGAAGTATTATAAACCAATGCCACTTCTACTGGAATTCCATTTTTCTCGCCATCCATGTAAATAATATCATCAATTAACTGCTCACGATTAGAATCTAAGTACGAAACGAATTCTTTTAATCCAACTTCACTTTTAAAGGTGCTTGTAATGAATTCATCATTTTCGTCTGTCTCGCGTCTATCGGTGATAGAAATAGTGATTCCTTTATTCAAATACGATAGCTCACGGATACGGTTTTCTAACGTTTCATAGTTGTAAATTCTTTCATCAAATATTTCACCATCTGGTCTAAAGGTTACCGTGGTACCAGAAATTTCAGATGTACCGATTTCTCTTACATCATAAAGAGGAACACCTTTGGAGTACTCTTGTTCAAATATTTTTCCTTCTCTGTGTACTTCCACTCTTAAAGCAATGGAAAGTGCATTCACACAAGAAACACCCACACCATGTAGTCCACCCGAAACCTTGTAAGTGTCTTTATCAAATTTACCACCTGCGTGAAGAACCGTCATAACTACCTCTAGAGCAGATCGTTTCTCCTTATCGTGGTAACCCGTAGGAATTCCACGACCGTTATCTACTACAGTAACAGAGTTATCCTCTTCAATATAAACTTGTATGGAATCACAATGACCAGCTAGCGCTTCATCAATGGAGTTATCTATCACCTCATAAACGAGATGATGTAAACCTCTAAAGCCCACATCACCAATGTACATGGCAGGCCTTTTCCTTACGGCTTCAAGTCCTTCGAGGACCTGAATATTATTCGCTGAATAATTTGTTTTGTCTTCTATATTTTCGTCACTCATAAGAGATATGATTTAGTCTAAATTTGAGCTCTTTTTTGGAGCCGAACACAAAGATAAAATTACTCGGTACATATGCTGTTTCTGGTATCGGTTTAATGACGCACTTTTCCACATTTTATTAACATTTTAAATAGATGGGAAAGCCGCTAAAAGACTGCTGATTCCGGATGAAAATCGCTAAAAACCATTGATATCAGTCAACGACAATTATAGGGATGAAAAAAGGGCAAATCCGATAGGAATTTGCCCTTTTTTTTTAAATGTAATTCTAGGGTTTATTTGGCCCAAAATGCAATGGTCACACCACCTAAAACATTAAAGCCTTGAACTTGGTAATTACCCCATATTTCGTAGTTCTGAGATAGTATATTGTTGGCATCTAAGAATGCTGAGACTTTTTTCGTGAAACGGTATTCAAGGCCAATATTTAAATCAACGATTGGGTCAATTTTTCGTCCATATATCTCAAATGCTAATTCCTCTTGGCTAGGGTCGCTCGTCTTTACATATTTGCTATTCATAAAGGTGATACTGGAACGGACTAAAATCTTGTCTTGCAGATTATAGTTGACCGTTAAATCGGTCGTTAAGTCGGGCAGGTTCCATGCTTTAATTTCCTGTTGAGTTTCGTACATATTGTAGTTTATTCGCCATAAAACATTCCATTTTGTAGCTCTTTGATAGCCCACTTGAGCCGAAACATACCCTACATTAACCGCATCGTAAATAGGTTGGTAAACGTTTTCATAATAAGGTTGGGTGAGATCCCCTTGAAACTGATCGCTGGTATATAAAACCATGTCTTTCATAGCCTTGTAACCAGCTGTGAAGTTATACGAAAGATTGGAACTCATTAATCCTCTTACCCCCAGATATGCGTCATAGGCAGTGCGTGTATTTCGTAATTCCGGATAGGAAACTAAAAATGGGTTGTCTAAACGAATGGAATTAATTGAATTTCGTTGAGCTCCACCAGTGACTCCTAAATAGGGTACAATTAGGTTACGGACCACATTGTATTTAAACTCGGCATTTGGGAAAAAGAAAAACCGGGTGGAATCGCCATTTTCTAAGGCCATTTTAAACCCGGCATTTAAATGCCATTTCTCGCCCTTGAATTCTATATCAATAGAGGGTTTGATCAATAAGTTGCTTACTGTAGTTACCGAATCCATAGTGGCGCTATTGTAATCAACGTCTATGTATAAATACGCCTTTTCTGTACCGTAAAATTTGGAAAATTGAGAGGTCAATAAATAGTTGTTTTCTTTAGCCTCATCCGGTTTAATGGACAAGTTGTGATATTTAAAATTCACTATATAATTCAATAAACTCGAATCGGTAATAAAGCTTTTTAATCCTATTTGACCTTGATACAGTTGATAGGTTTGTTGGAGTCCGGTAAACTCAATGCTTTCCTTTATTTCTGTGTTGAAGCCATATTTGTTGATTTGTGCACGATCAAAAATAAATCCGGCACTAATAGCATGGTGTTTTAACAACTTCTTAGCGTATAGATCCACGTTTTGTTTGGATAAATAACTATCGGGAGCGTTTTTAATACCGCCATTAGAGCCTAGGTGATGTACGTCAAGTCCCCATTGGAAATCACGTGATCTTAAGGAGTTAATATGTAGCTCTCCATAGTTATTTAAATAGCTTCCCATCCCCGCTTTAAGATAAGCGTGATAGAGGTTGTTTAAGGGTTCACCCTTAATTTTTACCGCATCAATGGTATCCGGAGTAAATTCATATTGTTGATCTTGTGGAATCAATTTGTAAGAGAAATCAGGCGTTGTTTTCTCTACCGAATTCAATACCGGTTGATGGTTTATTTTTTTAGCGTCTTTTATCACCGGTTCGTAAACACGAGTAATAATAACGGTTTCAATTTCTAGGGAATCTTTTTTAGTTGCATTTTGTGCATTCACGGATGATAGTAACCCGAAAACCCCTGCAGCTGCTGCGAAGAGTTGGATTTTTACTGGCTTATTCATTGTCTTCCGGGTTTTCTGGTGAAATATTTTCTTCCATATCTAATTCTTCTTCTTCTTCAAAAAGGGCATCCGTTATTGGGTCTGACTCACCATCGTCAAAGCCAATTTCTTCGACCTCCGATTCGGGAGGATTATTAAATCCACTGTTTTCTAATTCGACTAAATTGTCCAATTTGGTTTGGGCTGAATTTAGAATTTCTTTATCGCCACTGTAATTTCCTATGAGTGTTTCTAAGGTAATTCTAGCTTGAAAATAATCTTGTTGGACGACAAAAATATCCGATAGTAATAGGAAGCCTTTAGCTAACCACCTGGGGTAGGTAGGTGTATGCTGAGCCAGTAGGGTAATGGTAGATTCACTAGAATCTAACTTACCCGCATTGTATTGCATTTCTGCAATTCGGTACAAGGACTCGGCCGATTTTTCCTCTTGCGATTGTAAGACAACTTCTTGATAATAACGCATAGCTAAAGTAGAATCGTTTATTAGACGGTAGGCATTGGCCATTCTAAATTTAATCTCGCTTTCTCGTTTTACGTCATCTGTAGAATCATTAAGTAAATAGAGACCTTCTTCAATGACTACTTGATGAGAATCAATTTTGGTGGCACTTTTAAAAGACCACCAATACACATCAAACAATTCATCGGCATTTACGGTGATAGATTTAAGTTTATGGAAATAGGCTAAAGCAAAATGAAACTGTTCATGCTTGTAACTCAATTCTGCGGCTCGTTTTAATGACGGTTGGTAAAAGGTGGGGTCTTTTGTGATTACATTAAATGCATAATTGTTCAATGCATTTTCAAAATCGCCTTTTTTGTACTGCGATTCCGCTAAATAATAATGTGCTTTATTCGAAAAGATGGGATGCTCAAATTTCCCAAGGTATTTATCAAATAAGGGAATTGCTTTGTCGATTTTATTATCCATATAGAAATCCTCGGCAGATGCGTATGTTAATGAATCTAGGGAACCATTCGAAATATCCATAAAATCTAAGGTGGCGATGTACGCTTCGTAGGCATCAATTTCACCGGTCGATTTGTAAATGTTTTTAATAGTTTCGATGGAGCTTTTTGAATCTGCGTAATTAGGATACTCTATGACGACTTGTTTGAAAACGGCTAAACCTTCAGCGTATTGATTGTTGTTGTAATGAATAAGTCCCGTGTTTTCTAAGGATCTTTTTCTCCAAGGACTGTCCTGGTTTCCATTAATGATTCGGGAGAAAAAACCAAGAGCATGGTCGTATTCGTGGTTGTCAAAATGGTTTTTACCTAATCTAAATAAGGCTCCATCCACATAGGTGGAATTTGGGAAATCAACTAATAACTTTTGTAAACTGGCGTTTTGAACGGCTTCCTTCTTCATTAACCCTTGGGTTTCGGCATATTGAAAAAGTCCATAATCCGCATTTCTACCGCCTTCGGTATAGGCTTTTTTGTAATATTCTTCCGATAATAAATACCCCCCTGAAATAAAGTAACTATCTCCGGTTCGTAATAATGCATCATGTCTACGAGTAGGACTTGCGTCTTTATAGTTTAAGTATTTACGGAACCATTTGGCTGCATTAGCGTAATCCTTATTTTGGAAATAAGCATAACCTAAAGAGTAGTTCGCTATTTTGAATTCGGGTAACAAAAATGCTCGGGGTTCAAAAATGAAAATATTAAACTCTTCGATGGAAGCAGAATAATTTTTCAATCGGTAATAAGATTCGCCAATCCAATACGAACTTTGTGCATTTAGATCCTTGTTTTCGGCTTGTTCTTGCGATTCTTGAAAAGAAGCAATCGCACCCGGATAATCACTGTTTTGAAATTGCTCTACGGCCAAATTAAACTGTAGTTTTTGATATACTTCCTTTAATCGTGGATCCAAATTCTTCGTTTTTTCCAATGAAGCAATAGCCGCACGGTAGTTATTGGTCGATAAATAAATATTTACCAAGTTTTCGAAAGCTTCATTCTTTTTGATGGCATTTGGGTATTTCTCTAAATACGAAATGAAAGCATCAATAGCTTCTGTATACGGATCGTAAGAGATTTCATAGGATAGTTTTGCATAGTTTAATAACGACTCCTGAGCTATAATTGGACTGTAATCCATTTTTGAGGCTTTAAGGAATGCATTACGTGCGTAGGCTTTATTATCGGACTTTAAGTAGCAATTTGCCAAATTATAGATGGCCTTTTGCGATAGTTCATCATCCGTTGCACTGATACGTGAAAAATAGGTGATGGCATTTTCGTGTTCTTGGTTTTGCATTTGTGCATAAGCCAATTGAAAGTACTCTTCTCGTGTAGGTTGCTTGCCTTCTTTAATATAGAACTGAAGGTAAGGAATGGCATGGGTATATTCTTTTTGGTTGTAATACGCATCCCCAACTAATTTTGAAATCTCCGGTTTCCTTTTGGTTTTTTCACGGTCAAGAAGTGGCGTAGCATATTTAATTAACGTATCGTATTTTTCCTGCTTGTAGTAAATTTGAGTGAGGTAATAAGGGATAATTACGCCAAACTTTTTATCATTTTTAATTTTATCGAAACCTTGAATTGCCGATGAATAGTTACCCTCCAAGTAAGAAATGTGTGCGTAATAGTAGTTGGATGGAACATAGTAAGGCGAAGGCACATCAATCAACTCATGAAAAAATGGTGCGGCTTTATCTAACTTTTTCAACCGGAATAAAGAATATCCTAACCGAAAGTTGTATTCGTATAATTCAGAATTGCTTAATTCAAAGGCATCTGTTTTACCAAACCAGTAAACTACTTTTTCCCATTTTCTCTTTCGGTAATTGTATTTGCCTAATTGGAAATGAGCGCTTTTAACCTTGGGGCTTTCTGGGTAATCGGTTACGAATTCTCGCAATTGATATTCTGCATCTTTATGAAACAAGTTTAATGCACATAATGCTTTGTAGTAGGTGGCGTTGACATAAACTTCCGAGTTGGAATTACTTATTTCTTCGCGCGTTTTTTCAAAAGCACGAATCGCTGCACTGTATTTTTCTTTTTGATACAGTTCCATACCTTCATTG
This sequence comes from uncultured Flavobacteriales bacterium, assembly GCA_913062955.1. Taxonomy (GTDB): domain Bacteria; phylum Bacteroidota; class Bacteroidia; order Flavobacteriales_G; family Salibacteraceae; genus CAJXZP01. Next base: position 13,466 of record CAJXZP010000062.1, read on the forward strand.
TACCATTTTAATTCAGAGGTGTATACGTACGTTTCTTGTGCAGTTACTAGAATGGAGGATCCCGTAAAAGTCAAAAATGATAGTGCAAAAATTATATTTTTCAAGTCGTCTGTTTTATGCCAGTATTAACCGGTAAAAGTACTTTCTATTGCCCGTGTACATTGGTTTTATTGGATGGAGTTATTAACGCAATAGTGTTGATGTAATGGCGGGCTTTTTTATGAAAATCGGAAGTGAAAAATGGGTGGAAAAGGGAAAGAATTTGTTAAATTTGTTGGAAACGTCACAATAACTATGTCAGATCACGTAATTGAACTTAAAGGGGCTAATGTTTATCAGAATAAATCCTTGATTTTGTCGGATGTAAATGTCCAAATTGATAAAGGACAATTTATTTATTTGGTAGGGCAAACCGGAAGTGGTAAAAGTTCATTATTGAAAACATTGTATGCTGATTTACCATTAACAGAAGGTTCTGGTAAGGTGGCTGGGTTTAAACTCAAAAACTTGAAAAGTTCTAAGGTTCCCTTTTTACGTAGGAAATTAGGTATCGTTTTTCAGGATTTTCAATTGTTACCAGATAGAAGTGTAAATGAAAATATGTTGTTTGTGATGAAAGCCACTGGTTGGACCAAAAAACAAGAAATGGAAGAGCGAGTTTCATTTTTGTTAGATAAAGTGGATTTGTCCGATAAGGGTGTTAAAATGCCTCACGAATTATCAGGTGGTGAGCAGCAGCGTGTGGCCATTGCTCGAGCTTTGATTAATAACCCAGATATTATTTTGGCCGATGAGCCTACTGGAAATTTAGATAGTGAAACAACCGATAAAATCATTCATCTTTTATCGGATATTAGCATGGGAGGAACGGCAATCCTGATGGCAACTCATGATAAGTCTATTATGGAAAAATATAAGTCGAAAACTATTCGTTGTCATGATGGGAAAGTAACCGTAGAATAATGATTTCAGTTTTAATTCCGGTATTTGGAGAATCTGTTGATGCCCAATTGGCTAGTTTGGCTAGTGAAGTGAAAAATTTAAATTTTCCGGTAGAAATTATTGTTTGTGATGATGCAAATCCAAATCCTAGGCCTCCAGCTTATACGGATTATAAGGGTATTGAATTCCGGTTTATTCAATTGGATAAAAACTTAGGGCGTTCCCGAATTCGAAATTTTTTAGGACAAGAAGCAAAGTACGAGCAACTTATTTTTATTGATGCGGAATGTCAACCCATCCAATCCAAATTTATTAGTACGTATCAAATTAAGTTTGATGAGAATATGGTATTGGTAGGGGGGCAATTATTTGCGGATGAAATGCCGTCTCGACAAGATCATACCTTACGATGGGTATATGGAACCAAAGTGGAAGCTAGAGAATTAAAGGAAAGAGTTAAATCTCCTTACCGTTCCTTTATGGCGAATAATTTTTCCATTTCTAAAAAATTATTGGAGAAATATCCCTTTGATGAAGAACATACTGGGTACGGACATGAGGATACGCTTTTTGGATTTCAACTACGTGAGAATGAAGTAGAGGTAGCGCATATTAAAAATCCTATTCGACATCGAGTTTCGGAGTCTAATATCGATTTTTTAGATAAAACAACGGAGGGTATTCATAACCTGGTTCGCTTATATAGAAATGGGAAATTAGATAATCATGTACGACTGATTAAAATGTATGAGTCGTTAAAGTTTACAGGGTTTGTGGGTTTAACCCGATCCATAATGTCTCGAAGGAGAGATCGATATTACCAAGATTTACAAAAAGGTATGGGTACGGTACGGAAATTTTCACTTTTTAAAATGAGTGAATTTATGATTGAAATGAGACGATTAGATGAACTAGAAAAAGGGGCTTAGGTATCCGTGTTTTCTTTCTTCCAATGGCGGTATGCTTTTAAATCCTTATTTACTAAAGTGAGCGCAAATGAAAATACCGTTACATCATCTACATACCCAATAATAGGAATATAGTCGGGTGCTAAATCTAAGGGGTTTAGAACATATAACAGTGCGAATACAATAGCTGTCATTGCATACCAAGGGATTTGGGTGTACTCTTTTTTCCAAAAGTCCTTAATTAAGGAAAGCATGGTTTTACCTTCTTCGAGATACTCTTCGAATTTTCCGTTTTGGAATTTTGACCAGATTTTGGAGGATTGTTTAACCACTTTTTCAACGTCTTCTTTCGTTATGTTTTTTGCGTTGTCTGAAACAAAATTTTCGTTAATTTTTTGAAACTTTTTTTTTCTGCGCTTAAAAATATTCATGGTAAGAAACGATTAATTGAAATAAGTAGTACCCATTTATACGCTAAAGGTATAGGAAAGTTGCAATTAATTCAATTCCGCTTCTACTTGAGTTATCCATTTAGTAAATAATTGTTTCTCTAGGGTAATCGCAAAATCCGCATATTCCTTCCAGTTTTCACTAAATGCGATGAGTTGTTTGGTCATCTCCTCCAAGTGGCCGATTTCTTCCATAATTATAGATTTTACCGTTACTTTACTATTTACCGATTTTAATGCAGATTGATATATTTCATATAAACTATCCGCTCTAACTTCAATCGCATAGGTAACTAAAAGGTAGGCTGCGTATCGTAACTCGTAACCGGTTAGTTGTAGTTTTTCTTGAATATAACGGCTCAAATGCGTATCCAATCGGTGTAGGTATTGATAACTTTGAACAGGTGCCAAAATATTTTTATACGTGTAATCTTCACAACCCGTATGCTTCAATTTAGATAGCTGTTTCTTCAAGTAATAGGCGTGACGTGCTTCTTCCGCTGCGTGTTTTAGAATAATTATATTTACTTGGGTAGGATGTTCTGAGGCAGATATTTTTTTTGCACCAGAGTTTTCCATCATCGATAAAGTGTTTAGCCATTTAGCGTGAATGCTATCGTCAGCTACAATTTTTTGGATTGTTAATTCTAAATTCATATCCTACTTATTAATGGCCAGTTCAATGGCTTTGCTAATTTGATTTAATTCTAGTTCTGTAATAATAAAAGGAGGCATGATATAAATGAGTTTGCCAAATGGACGAATCCAAACACCCAATTCCACGAAAAATTTCTGGATCTGAGCTACGTTCACATTTTCATGCATCTCAACTACGCCTATAGCGCCAAGTACACGAGTGTCTTTTACTTTAGGATGGTGTATTAAGGGAAGAATTTCATTTTGTAATTGCTGCTCAATTATTGCAATTCTCTTTTGCCAAGGAGATGCTATTAATAATTTTAAACTAGCCACCGCAGTGGCACAAGCCAATGGGTTTGCCATAAAAGTAGGGCCGTGCATAAATACTCCAGGTGTACTGGATGAAATGGTTTTGCTTACCTCGGTAGTGGCTAAAGTGGCAGCCAAACTCATGTATCCGCCTGTTAGTGCTTTTCCAACGCACATGATGTCTGGTTCAATTTGAGCATGTTCTACTGCAAACATCTTTCCTGTACGTCCAAATCCAGTCGCAATTTCATCGGCTATTAATAACACATTATGTTGGTTACATAATTCTCTAACCATTTTTAAATACTGAGGAGAATAAAAGCGCATCCCTCCAGCACCTTGAACTATTGGCTCAAGAATAAGACTTGCGATCCTATCACTTTTGGCCATTAATAGTTGTTTCAAGGAGTCTATGTCACCCGGACGTAACCCCTCTTCAAATTTGGAGTTAGGTGCTTCCGCAAAATAGGAAATTGGAAATGCACCTTTAAAAATATGGTGCATCCCATTTACGGGATCACATACAGACATGGCTTTAAAGGTATCGCCATGGTATCCATTTTTAATGGTCAAAACTTGGTTCTTGCTTGGAATACCCTTGGCGTGCCAATATTGTAAACTCATTTTAATAGCCACCTCTACCGATACGGAACCACTGTCGCAGAAAAAGACTTTCGTTAATGATGAGGGGGATAGCTCTACTAAAAGTTTAGCCAGTTCAATGGCAGGTTGGTGGGTAATTCCACCAAACATAACATGCGACATCTTGGCCAATTGATCTTGTACTGCTTGGTTTAATACCGGATGGTTGTATCCATGAATTGCTGTCCACCAGGACGACATTCCGTCAATCAGCTCTTTTCCATTCGCCATTTTTAAACGTACTCCCGAGGCCGATTCAATGGCGTAAACGGGGAGTGCATTTTCTATGGATGTGTACGGATGCCAGATATGCTCCGAATCAAAGGCGAGGCCCTTTTCCCAGTTAAATGTTGAGGAATCTTCCATGGGAATCTATCACTTGGGAATTAATATGCTGTTCAATTTTTGGAATGCTCCCTAAATCGGTACATCCAGTCATTTCTAAAATCACTTGTTTTGAATCCGGATTGACATCACCATTAAATAGTAAGCCTTCAATTTTAATTTTTCTTGATTTTAATATTTCAATACTGAGTAACGTATGATTGATACTTCCTAAATAAAAATTAATGACCAAAATCACCGGGAACGAAAGGTGTTGAATCAAATCTATATTGGTATCCTTATGATTTAAGGGTACTAATATACCCCCGGCCAATTCAATGATTAAATGATTATCAGTTCGGGGTACTGTAAAGTCCTTAATAGCTATATGTACACCATCTTTATCTGCGGCAGCATGTGGCGACATAGGTTCTGATAATTGGTAGGCTTCTGGGTGAAATTTGGTTTTAGTATTTGTTACCCAACGAGTCACCTTTAGAGTATCCGAATCGTGTAGATCCCCCGCTTGAACGGGCTTCCAATAGTCCGCTTTAAGTTTTTGAGTAACAATTGCACTCACCACAGTTTTGCCTACTTCGGTGCCAATACCCGCTATTATGAATTTTTTAGAGGTCATGGATATTCGAATTTATGGCAATGAATAATTGGTCTATTTCTTCGGTGGTGTTAAACGAATGCATGCAAAAACGAATACGTTCCTGACCGGAAGCTACGGTAGGACTTAAAATCGGAAAGACCTCAAATTGGAGTTGCTGTAGTTTTATGGCCAAATCGTGTACTCTTTTATTACCTGAAATTAGGAGGGACTGAATGGGACTATTACTAGAAATCCATCGAGAGTCACTCTTGATTTTAGCACGGAAATATGCAATATTTGAAAACAGATTTTTTCGTTCGTTTTCGGCATTTTTCATATGTAGATAGGCCTGTTTGATACACACAAGTTGGTAAGGAGGTAATCCAGTAGAATAAATAAAACTTCTTGAATAATTCACTAAATAATCCTTCAATTCGGATGATCCTAAAATTGCGGCACCATGTATTCCAAAGGCTTTCCCGTAGGTGATAATGCGTGCGAAAACCTGATTTTGCAACCCTAATTCGGATACTAGGCCAGCTCCACTTGGGCCGTAAATCCCTGCGGAATGAGCCTCGTCTACAATTAATTTTGCGTTAAACTTTTGGCACAATTCACTTATTGCTTTTAGGTCCGGAATGTCGCCATCCATGGAGTAGAGGGATTCTACCACTACGTAAATTGTACCCCTTCCTTTTTCAAGCTTTTTGCATAAATCATTTAGGTTATTATGCGAAAATTTGAAGCGATGTGCATGGCTTAATCGAGCTCCATCGATGAGAGATGCATGCACTAACTCATCTAAAATAAGCGTGTCATTTTTTGTTGCGATACAGGATAATAGTCCCAAATTGGCTTGGTATCCAGAGGGGTAGATAAGCGCATCTTCGGATGAATGATATTCCGAAATTTGACGCTCTAGCTGTGTATACAGTTCTGTGTTACCAGAAAGTAAACGAGAACCCGTTGCCCCATTCCTTTTGTCTCCTAACGAAACTTCATGAAATACGGCCTCTGTTAAGCTCGAAGATCGAGCAAAACCAAGGTAGTCATTGGAACAAAAGTCGGTCGACTTTATTTCATGTTTTAATGCACGAAATAACCCATCCGATTTTCGTTGACGTAATATGTTACGGATATCCGACACTAAATTTTAGTGGGCAGAAACCGCTGCTTGTTTTTCGTTTTTGAATGCTTCTCTGGGTGTTAAACCTAAAATGTCGAACATTTCCATATCCGACTTGACCGAAGGATTAGGAGTGGTTAACAATTTATCACCCGCAAAAATGGAATTTGCTCCAGCCATAAAACACATCGCTTGCTCGCTTATGGACATTTCTGTTCTCCCTGCAGATAAACGGACCACAGATTTTGGCATAATGATTCTCGCTGTCGCAATCATTCTAATCATATCGTCAAACGATACTCTGGGTTGATCTGCTAATGGGGTACCTTCTACAGGAACTAAAGCATTAATAGGCACCGACTCTGGGTGTTTTTCCATCGTAGCCAATACTTTCAACATATTGATGCGATCAATAGTGCTTTCTCCTAAACCAACAATTCCACCGGAACAAACAGTTAGGTTGGCTTTACGGGCATTTTCAATAGTTTTTAATCGGTCATCAAAGTTACGGGTGGAAATAATTTCACCGTAATGCTCCTCCGAAGTATCAATGTTATGGTTGTAAGCGTATAATCCAGCATCCGCTAATCTTTGTGCTTGGTTGGCATTTAACATTCCAAGGGTACAACAAACTTCCATTTCTAAATCGTTCACTTCTTTAACCATTTCTAATACACGGTCAAATTGCTTGTTGTCCTTTACTTCTCTCCAAGCGGCTCCCATACATAATCTAGAAGAACCCTCAGATTTTGCTTTTTTAGCCAAGTCAACTACCTCTTGAATGGGCATAAGGCCTTGAGACTTAACATCGGTGTGGTATCTCGCAGCTTGTGGACAATACGAACAATCTTCTGGACATCCACCAGTTTTTATAGAAACAAGACTACTAATCTGTACTTCAGAATAGTCCTTGTTTTGTCTATGGATGGTAGCTGCATCATATAATAAATCCAATAATGGTTTATTATATATCTCACTAATTTCTTCGGTGGTCCAATTGTTTCTAACCATGGTTTATGTTTTGAATTTGATGAGTACAAAGGTATTTTTTGGTTTCATCTGTACTTAACTTATTTACCTAAAAAGTCAAGAAATTGTCAAGGTTGTGTCTGTCAATAAATTTGAAATCACCCGTTCGATTTTTGTTTTATTATTTGTGGATTTACGTTTAATTCGCGCCCCAATTATTAGGTCGTATGACCGTTTTAAAATTTGACGATGTGGAATAAGAATACAATAGTAATGTCTTCTATGCTATGGGGGGCATTTAGTGGGGGACTAACACAGGAAGTGAGTCATTCAAAATTTGAATTGGATACCATTCAAGTAACTGCTAATCGAACTTTTCAAAACATTACCAAGACGGGTAAAAATGTGCAGGTAATAACGGCTAAGGACATCCAAATGCTTCCCGTGAATAGTACAGATGAGTTATTACGATCATTACCTGGAGTGGAAATTCAATCTCGTGGTGGTTTTGGAGTGCAGAGTGATATGTCCTTAAGGGGATCTACCTTTAATCAAGTGTTGATTTTGGTAGATGG
>CAJXZP010000063.1 GCA_913062955.1 uncultured Flavobacteriales bacterium
CTTTTTTCCGCACACTTAAAACGGAGTGTTATCATGGGCTATCATTCAAAAACGAGAATTATGTTAACAGTTAAAGCAACCAGAGATTATGCGTTAATCTTAAAAGCTAAGAACGGTGACCAGCGTGCTTTCGAGCAATTGATGAATTTATATTCGAAGAGTATCTTTTTCGAAATTCACAAACTTGTAAGAAACGAAGAAACTGCCAACGACTTGATGATGGAGTCTATGGCCAAAGCTTTTGAACAATTAGAACAATATCAACCAAATTTTGCGTTTAGTACTTGGTTGAAAAGAGTAAGTATTAATCATACGATTGATAGTTTAAGAAAAGGTAAGCTAGCAACGGTATCCATGGATAATACGCTCAATGATAAAGGAGAGATGGTTGGTTTTGATGTTATGTCAGACTCAAAAAACCCGTCCGAATTGTTGATTCAGGAGGAGAAGAACCAAATGGTTCGAATCTGTGTAGAGAACCTTAAGGATATGTACAGAGAATTAATAACACTGCGATATTTTCGAGAGTTGAGTTATGCGGAGATAGCGAAAGAAACAGCGTTACCTGAAGGAACGGTAAAAGCAAGATTACATCGAGCTAAAGGCTTGTTACAAGATATGATGATTGACCAGCAGTTTGCGGTCAAATACTAAACGATTAGTATAGTAGGTTTGAGCCCCTGGTTGTTGGGAAACAGCGAGGGGCTATTTTTTTGTTCATTATTTAAACTTCTCATTTACTTTTGCGCCATGATTGGATTTGAAGTAATCGGTAAATATTTTCCGGAGTTAACCGCAAAGCAGACACAACAGTTTAGTGCGCTATACGATTTGTATTCCGAATGGAATGCACAGATTAATGTGATTTCTCGTAAGGATATCGATGAACTGTACGTACGTCATGTACTGCACAGTTTGGCCATTGCAAAGTTTACCTCGTTTCCAAAGGGAACAAGAGTTTTGGATGTAGGTTGTGGTGGGGGATTTCCAGGCATACCGTTGGCTATATTGTTTCCGGAGGCCCAGTTTAGATTAGTAGACTCCATTGGTAAAAAGATAAAGGTAGTTAATGGAGTCGCGGAATCTTTAGGATTGGAAAACATAAAGGGATATCATGACCGTGCGGAGAATATTAAAGGACAGTTTAATGTGGTGATTAGTCGAGCGGTTACTCAAATGAAACCCTTTAGGCATTGGGTGCATCAAAAATTGGATGCCGAAAGAATACCCGGGTTAAGCAATGGTATTTACGCATTAAAGGGAGGTGATTTGGATGCCGAAATGCAAGAAATTAAGGCTCCCTATCAAGAAATCAACCTTGCCGACTATTTTGAGGAAGATTTTTTTGAAACAAAGAAGTTGGTTTTTGTGCCTTATTAGTTGGTAATCAACGCTCTTAAATTAGTTAGAATAAATATAGTTAAACCATTTTGAATGGTTACTTTTGCGCAAAAATTACGAAACCATGTCGGATAATACTTCCCAGAAAGACGAAGAAATAGATTTAGGTCAATTGTTTAACTTAATTGGTAAAGGATTTGGCAAAATTGGATCCTTGATAACCTGGATATTTAAGTTGGGATGGAATGTGATAATTACTGTTCTTTCTTTTTTTGTGAAACATGCTTTGAAACTTGGAATTGCCATTGTATTGGGTGGAGTCATAGGTTATGTTGTAGACTATAATAAGGAACCTCAATATGAAGGTAGGATGGTGGTGGAACCCAACTTTGGTAGTGGCCAACAGTTGTACGAAAATGTGGCCTATTATAATTCCTTAACGGAACAAGGAGATACACTGAAACTTGCAGAAGTGTTTGGAATTCCTACTTGGATGGCTGCAGATTTGGCTAGTTTTGAAATTGAACCTATTGTAAACGAGAATCAGATTCTATCCACCTTTGATGATTATTTACGAAAGTTAGATTCCGTAACAGCCGAGAGTTTTGAGTTTGAAACCTATAAGGAGAATTTTTTTCAATACAATTATACGCGACATACCATTACGGTCGTGTCGAAACAACGTGATGTATTTGCAACTCTTGGCGATTCCATTATTAAAGGGGTTACCAATAACCCATATTATAAAAGACAGCAAGATGCTGAATTTGCCATAATAGCACAAACAGAAGCTTTTTATAAGTCTACTTTACAGGAAGTAGATACCCTTCGAAAAGTGTACATGGAGACCATGAAACTCGTGGCTAAGAAGCCAAATAGCCAAGGGACTAATATTAATATGGCAGAAAGTAACTCGGTCCAAACAAAAGAGTTATCACTTTTTGAAAAAGAAACATCTATTAATAATGGGGTCGCTGCCTTAAAAAGGTCTGCAGTGCGCAATGCGGAAATTATTGATGTTATTTCAAAACTACCAACTGTTGGTTTTGAGAAGAATGATGTTATTGATCGTTATGTACTCCGTTTTTCTGTTGTCGCTTTTGTATTGTTGTTTTTAGGGTTGGTTGGGATCGAATTGAAGCAGTTTGTTAAGAAAGACTAGTTAGAATAGTATGATTGAGAAAAGTTCTTGGGGTTTTTATCCCATTAGGAGCTAAACATCGAATGATTAATAATACAGAAAACACCCTCTGTTTTATTGAAGTTCAGATCGGTACCTATTTTGGCGAAAATGACAATGTATGGTTAAGTGATGATTACAATAGGGTGGATAATTAGAAATTAAAAGAATGAAAAAAGTAGCGTTAATAACCGGTGTAACCGGTCAGGATGGAGCTTATTTAAGTGAGTTGCTTTTAAAAAAAGGATACATAGTTCATGGTCTTAAAAGAAGGTCCTCTTTATTTAATACCGATAGAATAGACCATTTATATCAGGATCCACACGTAGATAATAAAAATTTCATATTGCATTTCGGTGATATGACCGACTCGACCAATTTAATCCGAATTATTCAAGAGGTTCAGCCCGATGAGATATACAATTTGGCAGCTATGAGTCACGTTCATGTGTCGTTTGATACGCCAGAGTATACGGCAAATGCAGATGGAATTGGAACATTGCGTGTATTGGAAGCTATTCGAATTTTAAATTTAGAAAAGAAAACTAAAATTTATCAAGCTTCTACCTCTGAACTATATGGTTTGGTACAAGCAGTCCCTCAAAGTGAAACGACTCCGTTTTACCCAAGGTCTCCGTATGCTGTAGCGAAAATGTACGCATACTGGATTACGGTAAATTACAGAGAAGCCTACGGTATGTTTGCGTGTAATGGAATATTGTTTAATCATGAATCTCCCATACGTGGAGAAACGTTTGTTACGCGTAAAATTACACGTGCGGCATCTCGTATTTCGTTAGGGTTACAAGACAAAATATTTTTAGGTAACCTGGACTCTAAAAGAGATTGGGGACATGCAAAGGATTATGTCCGTATGATGTGGATGATTTTACAAGCAGACCAGCCGGAAGATTGGGTCATTGCTACCGGAGTGACTACTACGGTACGAGACTTTGTGAAATTAGCATTTGCTGAAGTGGGTATTACCCTTGAGTTTAACGGGGAAGGAGTCGATGAAATTGGTGTGGTTGTTGCTTGCACAAACCCAGATTATCAAATTAAAATTGGTAAGGAGGTTGTTTCTGTAGATCCACGTTATTTTAGACCTACCGAAGTAGATTTATTAATTGGTGATGCTACCAAAGCATACGAAAAATTGGGATGGAAACCAGAATTCACTCTTGCGGACCTGGTAAAAGATATGATGCAAAGTGACGTGAAATTGATGAAGAAAGATCAGTTTTTAAAGGATAACGGATACGAGACATTAAATTATTTTGAGTAAATCCTAAATTTAACCATGGATCAAAACGCAAAAGTATATTTAGCTGGCCATCGCGGACTTGTTGGTTCGGCTATAAAAAACAACTTGCAAGCACGCGGGTTTACAAATATTGTATGTCGTACGCATAAAGAATTAGATTTATCTAATCAAATAGCTGTGGCTCGGTTTTTTGAAGACGAAAAACCGGAGTATGTAATTCTTGCGGCTGCTAAAGTGGGAGGTATTGTAGCGAATAATACCTATAGGGGTGAGTTTATTTACGAAAATTTGATGATCCAAAATAATGTGATTCATCAGAGTTATGTCCATCACGTAAAAAAGCTATTGTTTTTGGGTAGCACCTGTATTTATCCAAAAGCAGCTCCACAACCTATGAAAGAGGATTCGTTATTGACCTCCGGATTGGAATACACCAATGAGCCATATGCTATTGCTAAAATTGCGGGGATAAAGATGTGTGAGAGTTACAACATTCAATACAGTACGAACTTCATAGCGGTGCAACCCACAAATCTGTATGGCCCAAATGATAATTTTGATTTAGAGAAGTCACATGTTTTACCCGCTTTAATTCGTAAAATCCATTTGGGAAAGGCATTAGAAGGTAATGATTGGGAAACGATAAATGCAGATTTAAATAAGCTACCTATTGAGGGAGTCTCAGGAGAGAGCTCTAAAGAAGAGATTATTAAAAAACTGAATGATTTTGGAGTTACAATAAATAATGGTATTGCTTCAGTTGAAATTTGGGGATCGGGTAAACCGATGCGAGAATTTTTATGGAGTGAAGATATGGCGGATGCGTGTGTGCATTTGATGGAAAATGTAGAATTTAAGGATATCGTTGAAAAACAAAAAATACCCGGTTCTACGGAGGTTATTAATACGCATATCAATATTGGTACAGGTAAAGAAATCTCAATTCGTGAATTAGCGGAAACCATTAAAGGTACTATTGGTTTTACGGGTGATTTGGTGTTTAATAGTAGCAAACCCGATGGAACGATGCGTAAATTAACGGATAGTTCAAAACTAGCCTCTTTGGGTTGGAAGTATTCGGTGGAGTTGAAAGAGGGGATTGCACGGATGTATAATTGGTATACACAAAGCTAATAAAACAATTAAATAATTATGAGATTAGAAAGTTTGACCTTTTTGAGGTTTTTAGCTGCGTTTATTGTTGTCACATTTCATTATGGTTCAGGTACTTGGTATACACGCTTCTTTGATAGAATTGCCACATCTGGGCCCCAAATGGTTTCCTTTTTTTTTGTATTATCAGGCTTCGTAATGATAATCTCCCAATATGGAAAGCAAGATTTTTCCAGTGGAAAGTTTTATTATGCAAGAATAGCTAGAATTGTTCCTTTATATCTTTTCGGGTTGATATTGGTTATACCATTAAGATACGGTATTCATCCTATATCGAATGGTACTTCTCTGGTACTTAATTTGGCATTTTTACAAACATGGTTTCCGCCTTATTCATTATCGTTTAATGGTCCTTCTTGGTCTGTTTCAGTTGAAATGTTCTTTTATTTATCATTCCCGTTTTTATTATTTGTCTTAAAAAAAATTAAGCCCCAACCGAAAAACGTGGTCATTGCTTCGTTAGTTTTTTGGGCTTTCAGTCAGGCCATTTTATTAAACCTTTTAAACAGTAAGTTTTACACAGGGTTTCCTAGTCGTTCGCATGACCTTCTTTATTATTTGCCTTTGGTTCATTATTGTTCCTTTTTTATGGGAGTAGCTGTAGGTTTTTTATTCCTAGAAAAGAGAAAGTGGTTGTTGCACGTATTAAATTATCGATCGGTTTTTGCTATTCTTGTTTCGTTCGTTATTCTATATTTCTCTTTAATGAAGGAACCCCAAATTAAACTACTTTTCGGATTGAACTTTCCTTTTGGTGCTAGTTTTTGGGCGCCAGTATTTGCATTTGTTATTATTGCTGTTGGGGTATCTGAGAACAATTTAAGTCGGTTTTTAGAATGGAAGTTTTTTATTTTTCTTGGGGAAATAAGCTTTTCAATTTATATTCTACATTCGCCTATTCATGAATTAATAAAAGCTTCGGTTCTACCCAGTATTTATAAGAGTCATGAATTTTCTAAAACATTTCAATTTAATATTTATCTCATTATCGTGATCCTGGTTTCTACAATGGGGTATTATTTCATTGAAAAACCCTTGCAAAAAGTAATTTTAAGCAAAAAAAAGAATCGTAATAAAGGATTGAATTAATAGATTGAAAAGTGCTCGTAAAAAATCGTAATAAATCAGAACTTAAAGTTGTCACAAAGAATTTTTCTTCGTTAGTCGTACTTCAGGGGGTGAATTTTATTTTACCCTTAGTAACGATGCCATATCTGGTTCGTGTTTTGGGAAGTGAAAAATTTGGTTTAGTTATGTTTGCTCAAGCTTTTGCCATTTTTTTTAATGTTATTGTGGATTACGGTTTCAATCTTAGTGCTACCCGGGAAATATCAGTACATCGAGAGAATCATGATAAAGTAGCTGAGATATTTAGCTCTGTTTTTTCTATTAAAATTCTGTTATTAATTTGCTCGTTTATTGTCCTTGTTCTATTGACAAATGTGGTGCCTAATTTAAAATCTGAATCGACTATTTTTCTATTAAGTTTTGGAGTTGTGGTTGGGCAAGCTTTATTTCCAATTTGGTATTTTCAGGGTATTGAGAAGATGCAATTTGTAACTTTGATTAATGTAATTGCTAAGGTTTTATTTACCGTTTTAATTTTCACCATGGTAAAATCGAAAACAGATTATATTTTGGTCCCAGTCTTTAATTCCGTTGGATTTATTATAGCAGGTGTTTTAGGGTTGGTGATTGCGTTAAAAAATATATCCTTTAAGATTCCTGATCGAGAGGGTACGATAGTGCGATTTAAGGAGAGTACGCAATTATTTGTTTCTAATTTGTCGGTTACGATGTATACGGTATCTAACACTGTTATTCTGGGCTTTTTTACAAATAACAGTTTAGTTGGGGTTTACTCTAGTTTTGAGAAACTTATTCTAGCAATAAAAAATGTATATGCTCCGTTGTTTCAAGCTTTGTTCCCATGGTTGTCCAAAAAGAATAATAAAGAAATTGACGATATTAGCCAAAAATTGATTCTGCCCTTATTAGCTGTTGGTCTTTTAGGGTTTGCCGTAATTTATTTCGGTGCGGATTTGATTCTTGAATTGGTTTATGCGAATGATTTAATATCCTCCTACAGTAATATTTTTAGATTGTTAGGGTTAATTGCTGTTTTTTCAGCATTAAATATGTTATTCAATACATTGTTCTTATCGGCAAGAAAGAAGTATAAAGAAAGGATGATCATAATGCTAACCACCGGGTTATTAAATTTGGCTTTGGCTATATGGTTGGTACAATGGATGGGTATTTGGGGGATAGCTATAACAGTTACCTTTAGTGAATTTCTTTTATTGGCGTTAGGAGCTTATTATTTTTTTAGATTTAAGGATGACTGATCTAGTTATATTACAAACATGTGCTCCTGATTATAGGAAAAAAGTATATGACCAAATTTACGATAATTTGGGTCGTAGATTTATTCTTTTGGCTGGTAATCAGTATTTTGAAACCTCTGTAAAGACTAATTACTCAAGTTCATGCTTGCAGACGGTTAAAAATCATTTTGTTTTTGGCCGAAGAGTTCTATTCCAAACTGGAATGTGGAACAAAGTAATATCTTCTAAGGTAGTAGTTCTGGAAATGAATCCACGTATCATATCTAATTGGATGATTTTGATTGTAAGACGAGTTTTGGGAAAGCGTACTGTTTTGTGGGGACATGCTTGGCCGAGAAGGGGAGCCGGTTCAAAGTCAGATAAACTTAGACATATTATGAGGGTTCTGGCTAACGAAATAATTGTTTACACTTATAGTCAG
This sequence comes from uncultured Flavobacteriales bacterium, assembly GCA_913062955.1. Lineage (GTDB taxonomy): Bacteria > Bacteroidota > Bacteroidia > Flavobacteriales_G > Salibacteraceae > CAJXZP01. The sequence goes on from CAJXZP010000063.1 coordinate 7,728, forward strand.
GCGAAAGACCTAAGGGTTAAGATGCCTTCAAAACCAATTAAAGTTGCTCCAAATGCGGTAATGTTTCAAAGTGAAATGAATGGAGCAAGGGCTTTTAATGAAAAAAGAAATGATTTTATTTATGTAGGTAGGTTGACTCCTTTAAAAAAAGCACGCTTTTTAGTGGATTCGTTTATTAAATATCATTCTAAATTTAACGAAGAATGCAGATTATTAGTAGTGGGAGATGGCGAGGAACTAAAAGGAATAAAAGAAGTTATTGCAAATGCGTCCATGGAAAAGCGAATTATTACTTATGGTCACATTTCAAATCATGCTCAATTGGTTGATTTATATGCTAAAAGTATTTGTAGTCTATCTCCCGGTTATGTTGGGTTGTCGGTAACACAGAGTTTAGGAATGGGGGTGCCTATGTTAATTTCAAAAGAAGAGAATCATTCTCCAGAAATTGAAGCAGTCCAAGTAGGTTTTAATGGTCAGTTTTTTGAAACTGATGATTCTCTAAGCCTGATTAACGAAATGTTGGATTTTTATAAAAAACAAGAATTTTGGGATTCTAAATGTGAGCAAATTGTAAATGACTGTAAGGATAAATACTCTGTGGAAAATATGGCTGAAACGTTTATAGGATTAATTAACTAATTAGTATTGGAAATTTTTATTTACATAACTGTATTTTTAATTGGAATAGGGAAGGTTCTTCGGAAATATTCATTTAGCATTTTAAGCCCAATATATCAATATCTAATTTTTGGTATTACCACTATTATTTTCTCTGCTATATATTTTTATTTTTTTACCTATAGGTTTTCGTTATTTGGATTAGATGAAATTTCTTATTCATCATTTAACTTGGCAATTGAGTATTATTTTGTGTCATTTATAGCCTTTATAGTTGGAGCAAATATTAATTATATTGCTATAAACAAGGCAAAAAGGAGTTTGACACAACAAAAATTGAACCTTACATGGGAGATTCCAGATAGGTTGACTAATTCTCTTTTTCGTTTTTCAAAATATTTTTTCCCTTTAACTTATTTTTTCATCTTTATTTTATTTGGCAAACAATTGTTTATTAGGTGTGAATACCTATCGTCTGAAATTTCAAGATCAGGAATGTTGTTGGTTCAATTAGTTGGGTTTTTAGGTAGTATTCTGGCATCTTTAATTTACGAAAAGAAGAAAGTTTTAACTGCTTTTTATTTTGGTTTTTTAATGATTCTATTTTTCACAACAGGATCCAGAGTAGGTGTGCTTTTTTTGATGATTTTTATAGGAATTAAATTTGTGTTACAACCTACTCATAAAACAATAGATTGGATGAAACTAGTCGCAGTAATAATACTGATTTTGTTTTATTTGGCTTTTGTCATGCATTTACGAGGGTTGGAGTCCCATGGTTTGATTCCATATTTGAGTGAGGTTCTATATATTGATTCAAGCATTTTCAGGGACTTCTTCTTTAATATTTATTATATTTTTATTTATGGGGTGTTTGTAACAGTTAAGACTATGAGTATCGCAGTTAAAGATTGGTCCATAATATTTACTAACATCAATCCTCTTCCTGGGTCTATGGCTGGATGGTATGAATTTTCCAAAACTAGAAGAATAAATGTCTATGCTCCATTTTCAACTCATGGCGAGGTCTTTTCTATGGGAAAGTGGTTTACTTTTTGTTTTTATGTTGCTGTTGGCTTCATTATTTCCTATCTGGATGTTTTAGTTAGAAAATTAATCAGCCGGCAACATTACTTTTCAGCCTTAATTATTAATTTACTAATCGTACTTCATATTTTTTATTCATTTGAATATAATATGCGATCCTCTATCCGGTATATTTACTATGCATTGGCATTCGTTGTTATATTGTGGGCTTTTAGATTTATTAAACGTGTATTAATTTACTTATCTCACTTAGATGATGATAAACAAGCAAAATAGTTCGTTTTGGTTGTTGGGAATAGGTGTCATTAGCATGGTATTATTTCCAATTTTACCTTCACTTCTAAAGCCTCTTTGTGTAATTTCATTTGCGCCTTTTTTTTTCTTTTATTTTAAGAATGGATTTGATGTAAAATCATTTTTACCCTTGAGCTGTATTTTTTGTGTTGCTGCTCTTTCCTTGATTTATTCCACTAATATAGAATTGGGTTTAAAACGATTGGAGACCTTCTTGCCCTTACTTGCATTTCCATTGGTGTTTTCTGTTCTAAAGAAAACGCTAATATCTAAAGTCGTTATTGTGTTTTGGCGGAAATTTTTTCTTTTGGGTTTTTTGTTCTCTTCCGCCTTATTAGTGGTTTTGATGTTTTTCTATGTAGGTAGTCTAGGTTTTTATTCGGAACTGGTAACCTATGATTATAGTATGTCTTATATAGAAGCTTATATGTGGGTTTCTAATGATCACCCGATTTATTTGGCATTGATATTCGGGGTAAGTGTAATATTAGGGTTAGAATATTTGTTTCAATATACTTTCAATAAAGTAAAGTTAGGCGTAATACTAATTGGTATCATAATAAATCTTTCAGGAGTTATTTTTTTACAAAGGAAAGGAGTTATACTCGCCCTTAGTCTTGCTTTAATGTATTATTTGTGGGTTAAAACTAAAGTGTCAAAAAGAATTAAACTGGTGGGTGGGTTTATATTGATTTTCGGTATTTCCTTAGTAGCAGTCAAATATTCACCCAGAATTTTGGAGTTTTTGGATATTAATACCTATTCGTCTGAGTTAAATGAAAAAAACTCAACTAGCATTAGGTTAGGTATTTATGCATGTGTTTTTGAAGTAGTTGATGATGTTGATTTATGGGGCTATGGAATTGGGGATCAACAGCAAGTTTTAAATGACTGTTATGAAAGTACCAGTATTTTTTTGTTAAAGGGGAATTATAACACCCATAATCAATTTTTGAGTTTTCTATTGGGGACGGGTTGGATTGGGTTGGTTTGTTTTTTAATTGCGATGGGTGTGATATTGTATAATGGAATAAGGTTTCGTTCGGATTTACTCGTTGCTTTTTGGATTTTATTTTGTGTAGAAATGATGACTGAAAATATTCTTGAACGGCAAACTGGTGTAATTTTGTTTTCGTTTATAATGGTGTTTTTCACCTTTACTGACATAACAAGGGTTAATAAAAAATTAATGAAAAGAGTATTAATAATTGGTCCTTTTCCTGAACCCACAACAGGAGTTTCTTTAGCGAATAAAGTGGTGTCGGAAATTTTGGAGGAAGATGACGAATTCTCTGTTTCTGTTTTGAATACTTCTTTTAATAAATTTGATGAGAAAATTGGAGATTTTAGTTGGGGTAAGTTGTTTTTTAATTTAAAATTTAACCTTTCCATTTTTAAGGTTGTTTTCAATGATATTGTTTATTTAACTCCTGGCCAAACGTTTTTTGGAATAGCAAAATACCTGTTGTTTTTCTTAACGGCATGGGTGTTTGGAAAGGAAATTATTTTTCATGTACACGGGAATCACTTACAAACGGAATATGAAAGTTTAGAAGGTGTTAAAAAAAGACTCTTTCATTTTATTCTTTCTAGGGCTAAAAAAGGCATTGCTTTATCGGAATCGTTAACGGGGAATGTAATTCCTTTTGTTCCGACTAAGGGGGTATTTCACCTTTATAATTTTGCTCAAGACCATGATGTATTTGAATTAAAGAGGGTTCAATTTCAACAGGATGGTTTAAAAATCGTTTTTCTGAGTAATCTAATGAAAGAAAAAGGTATTAACGATCTGTTGGATGCTTTATCAATTTTAGAGGAGCGTGGAATAGCTTATGAAGCAAGAATTGCGGGAAATATTGATGTCGATAATGAAGCTTTGCTCATGAGTAAACTACACGGTTTAACTAAAACTAAATTTGTAGGTGTAGTACATGGGGATAAAAAAGTGGCGTTGTTAAATTGGGCAAACAGCTTTGTTTTACCCACGTATTATCAAATGGAAGGACAGCCTATATCTATTTTAGAGTCCATGGCTGCAAAGTGTGTTATTGTCACAACTAGGCACGCAGGAATTCCGGACGTGATTAAGGAAAATATTAATGGTGTTTATGTTGATATTCATAGCCCCAAATCTATCGTTTCTGGTTTACTTAAATTAACAGAACAATCGGAATTGTTTGACCACGTTGCAGAAAATAACAGGTCAGAATATAAAGAGAAATACACGATTCAGGTTTTTGGAAATAATTTAAAAATGATTTTAATAGCCGAATAAATGAAAAATCAAAACCTAGAAAAATATACAACCCCTCCTGGGTTTCGTGGTCGCTCGGCTATTGTTGTGCAGTTGTGGTGGATTGTTCAAGCAAGTCTTTTTGCTTGGTCTCCTCAGTTTTTATATGGTTGGAGACGCTTTTTATTACGCTTATTCGGAGCAGAAATTGGAAAAAATGTAATTCTTAGACCGGACGTGAAAGTTACGTATCCTTGGAAAGTGAAGATTGGTGACTTTAGTTGGATTGGAGACAATGTTAAACTATACAGCCTTGGAGAAATAGAAATTGGACAAAATGTAGTTATTTCTCAAGAGTCTTATTTATGTACTGGGTCTCATGATTATTTAAAGGTTGACTTCCCTATATATGCTAAAAAAATAACAATTAAAGATGAGTGCTGGTTGGCTACAGATGTTTATGTTGCTCCAGGAATTACCATTGAAAAAGGAATTATTGTGGGAGCCAGAAGTAGTGTGTTTAAAGATTTAAAGCGTCAAGGCATTTATACAGGAAGCCCTGCGAAATTTGTTAAAGAAAGATGAGCAAACCAAGTATTACCATTATAAGTTTAAATTACGCTCCTGAAGATACTGCTATTGGTCTTTATAGCTCTCAAATGGCAACCTATTTGGTAGAAAAAGGTTGGGAGGTTCAAGTCATTGCAGGCTTCCCATATTACCCGCAATGGGAAATCGCCAAAGAATACAAAGACAAACCGTCTTATTTTATGGACGTAATAGAAGGTGTCACGGTGTATAGGTACAAGCAGTTTGTCCCAAAGGATCCCTCATTTTTGAAAAGATCTGTGCAAATTGTGGATTATACAATAGGGCATTTATTTGGTTTAGGTAGGGTGAAAGAATCCGATGTTGTTTTATCGATAATACCCTATACAAGTTCTGCTTGGTTAGGTAACAAATTATCAAAACGAATGAAAGCAAAACATTGGATTCATATTCAGGATTTTGAGTTTGATGCTGCTTTCGAGTCAGGTTTGTCTTCCAAAAAGGGGATGTTGAATTGGGTGGCTTCTGGGTTATTTAAATTGGAAAAGTCGATTTTGGATAAAGCCCATTTAGTAAGTACGATAAGTCATGGTATGTTAAGCCAATTGGAGTCAAAAACAAACCAACCCAACTTTTTTTTTCCAAATTGGGTGGATGAATCTTTTATTAATCCGATAAAGTTCACGAAACATCCTTATATGAAAGAAGGAAAGTTCAATATTTTATATTCAGGGAATATTGGCGGAAAACAAGATTGGGAACTTTTTTCGGCTGTTGTAAATCAACTTAAAAATAATGACTTCATTCAATTTGTAGTGGTAGGTGCTGGAGCGACAAAAGCAAATTTAATTCAAGATTTGGGAAGACTCCCTAATATTGTGTTTTATGAGCCTGTGGCGTATGAGGCATTAAATGACCTTCTTTGTTCTGCTGATTTACATGTATTATTTCAAAAAAGTGACGTTATTGATACAGTAATGCCTTCCAAGATTTTGGGGATGATGGCTAGTGCCAAACCTTCGGTGGTTACTGGGAATTCAAAATCAGAAGTTTGTTATGCTTTTGAATTGTCAAAGGGTGGTTGTTTTATTGGTGAAATGGATGCGTTAAAAGTGTGTGATACTATAGAAAAGTACGTAAATAGTCGAGGGGAATGTATGGAACACGGTCAGAATGCTAGGAGGTACGTATTAAGTAATTTCACTAAAGAAGTGGTGTTAAAGAAGTTTATTGAAAAATTAAAATTTTTCAATACAAAAAATTAAACGGAGCCAACCTTTCAACAGAGTTTGCGTTTGAATAACAGTTATTAAAGAAAAAAAGTCCCTTAGGTGATCGTGTATCACAATTGATGGGGAAACAAACCAATGAAGTATTCCAAGTTTTTATTCCCTTTGCAAATATTAGCAGATGTTCTTTTGCTAGAAATTAGCTGGTTGATACTCGTTCGAATTTTCGGCTACGAAATATTGGCGCAGAATGTTATTGTTAGTTTATTAGCTTGGTTTATATCCATATATTTATTCGGACAGTACCGTGTCAGACGGTTTTCGAGAATTCCTAAAACAATTCAAAATGTTAGTCGTTTAACATTCATTTTTTTAGGAACAAATATCATGATGCAACAAGCCATTTTGAAAAATGAAATGGGTTTGAAATTCTATTTTATTTTTCACTTCGCATTTTTCATTAGCATTGTTTTATTTCGAGTGGCTTCTATTAAAATAATGAAGCAATACCGATCTTTGGGAAAGAATTTTCGTAATGTATTACTTCTAGGGGAAACAGCAGATACCAAAAATTTATGTAAAACCTTTAAGGAATCGGTGGAATTGGGTTACCGGATGAAAGGTTTAATCCCCAAAAGTAATTACGACTTTGAGGAGTTTAAAACGCAATCGATCACGGATGACGTGAACGAAGTATTTATTGCTGCAGGTACGTTTTCCAATGATGAATTTAATGAAATAGTCGATTTTACCGATAACAACCTGATCAAGATTCGAGTGGTGCCTAATTTCTCCGGGTTCTTAGCGAGTAATCTCAAATTGGATTACGTTGGGTTTCAGCCCATATTGGTGCATCGCGAAATTGCGTTGGATGATATTGTAAATTCCACCTTGAAACGCGCTTTTGATATTGTGTTTTCACTCTTGGTAATACTCGGGGTTTTATCTTGGTTGATGCCTTTGATGGCATTAATTATTAAGTGGGAATCTAAAGGGGCAGTGTTGTTTAAACAGAAACGTTCGGGTATCAATAACGAGGATTTTGATTGTTATAAGTTTAGATCTATGACCGTTAATTCGGATAGTAATTCAAAACAAGCCTCTAAAGGTGATGCGCGTATCACTAAAGTAGGTGCCTTTATTCGTAAAACTAGTATTGATGAGTTACCCCAGTTTTTCAATGTGTTCTTGGGGGATATGTCGGTGGTTGGGCCTCGTCCGCATATGGTAAAACATACCATGGAATTTTCAAATATTGTGGATCGCTATATGTTACGCCATTATGTGAAACCAGGAATCACTGGACTTGCTCAAACCATGGGTTTTAGGGGAGAAACAAAAACGATGCATGAAATTAAAGGAAGAATTACCCTAGACCGTTTTTACATTGAGAACTGGAATTTCTTTTTGGATTTGAAAATCATTTATAAAACGGTGGTTAATGGAGCCAAGGGAGAAGAAAATGCCTATTAATTAGATATCTTATTTAGGAATGGGGGCCTTGATCAATCATAGTTCCCATTTTTTTATTTCATGAGATTTGTATTTATGTCCTTATCTTTATTGATATATTTACGTTTTCGTCATAAATCATAAACGCACTATTTTGAAAGGAATAATATTAGCTGGAGGGTCAGGTACCCGTTTACATCCATTAACCTTAGCCATGAGTAAGCAAATGATGCCTATTTATGATAAGCCGATGATTTATTATCCATTGTCAACGCTTATGTTAGCAGGGATTAGTGAAATATTGATTATTTCCACTCCGCATGATTTGCCATTTTTTGAAAAGTTACTCGGGGATGGTTCTCAATTAGGATGTAGAATTGAGTATGCAGTTCAGCCTTCGCCAGATGGTTTAGCGCAAGCTTTTATTATTGGGGAGGCGTTTATCGGTAAAGATAAGGTAGCCTTAATACTTGGGGATAATATCTTTTATGGTTCAGGTATGAGTAAGGTATTGCAAAGTAATACAGATCCTGTAGGAGGGATTGTATATGCCTATTATGTAAAAGACCCCGAGCGTTATGGTGTGGTGGATTTTGGTGCCGATGGTTCGGTAAAATCCATTGACGAAAAACCCGAAGATCCCAAATCTAATTATGCCGTACCAGGATTGTATTTTTATGATAACGATGTAATCGAAATTGCAAAGACGATTAAACCAAGTGATCGGGGAGAGTTAGAAATAACCACTATAAATCAAGAATATCTAAAACGAGGTAAATTAAAAGTTTCCGTATTGGATAGAGGCACTGCGTGGTTGGATACCGGGACCTTTCAATCTTTAATGCAAGCAGGAGAATTTGTACGGGTTATTGAAGATCGCCAAGGGCTTAAAATTGGAGCTATCGAAGAAATAGCCTACCGTATGGGGTATATTGATAAAGAACAATTAATAGCGATTGCTACCCCTTTAGTTAAGAGTGGTTACGGCCAGTACTTATTAGATATTGTGGAACGAAAAGAATAACGAGTTGAAAAGTCAGAATGAACTCTGGCTTTTTTATTTTCACGAAATGTAAAGTAAGCTTGACATAATGTAAAGTATAGTGTATATTTGATTAAACTTAATATCAATTTTATGAAAACTGTATTTTTATTTCCTCATCGTTTTAAAACCATGGGGTGGATCGTTCTAGTTCCTTCTTTAATTTTGGGGCTTTCTACTATGTTATTTTCTAGCTTTGAGCTCGATGCATTGGATTGGAAAGTTCCATGGAATGGGAATGATTCCGACAATTTCACTAATGAATTACTTATGATTCTGGTTCTGGTATCTGCGATGGTTGTCGGTTTTTCAAAAACAAAAGAGGAGGATGAATATGTCCAAAAAATTCGCTTAGATTCTCTTGTTTGGAGTATTTATTTGAATTACACAGTTCTCTTTTTGGGGATAATTGGAGTGTATGAATTCGAATTTTTTAATGTGTTAGTCATCAATATGTACACCCCATTGCTCATTTTCATTGTTCGGTTTCATTATTATTATTTAAAACGATAACCATGAATAATACGGTAAAAGTAGAGCGTGCAAAATTGAGTATTACACAAGAAGATTTAGCTAAGAAAATAGGTGTGTCGCGACAGACTATCAATTCAATAGAAAAGGGAAAGTATGTACCATCAACGGCATTAGCTTTAAAAATGTCGGATGTTTTTGGGATTACAGTGAATGCCCTATTTTCTTTGGATTAGAATTATCCTATCTGAACTTGGAGTTCGTTTAAGTTTTTGTAGGCACCCTTTTCAATCGCTAATAACTCTTGATGCGTTCCACGTTCCACAATGTTTCCATCCTTCATGACCAATATTTGATTGGCTTTTCTAATCGTAGATAAGCGATGCGCAATCACAATGGAGGTCCTTCCTTGCATTAATTGATCTAAGGCATCTTGCACGAGTTTCTCTGATTCGCTATCTAACGATGAAGTGGCTTCATCTAAAATCAGAATTTTTGGATCTTTCAATACCGCTCTAGCGATAGCTATACGTTGGCGCTGACCACCCGAAAGCTGAATGCCACGTTCGCCTACTAAAGTATGGAATCCATCTGGGAAGGATTCAATGAAGTCAAGCGCATTGGCTTTTTGTGCCGCTGTTTTTATTTCGTCCAAACTTGCATCTGGCTTGCCATAGGCAATGTTTTCTTGAATGCTTCCACCAAAAAGAATAACTTCTTGAGGTACGATAGCCATTTCATTTCGAAGTTGGGTTAAATCATAATCATAAATGCTTTTACCATCCATGGTGATGGTACCCGATTGCGCATCAAAGAAGCGCATGATTAACGAAACCAGAGTGGATTTACCCGCTCCCGATTGTCCTACAACGGCCAATCGTTCGCCTGTGCGAATAGAAAATGAAATATCCTTTAACACCTCCATTTCTGGTCTAGATGGGTAATGGAAACCTACGTTGTTAAATGCAATTTCGCCCTTAAAGAGCGGGAGTTTTTCAGGTTTCTGGTTTAAGGAAATTTCCTCGGTTTTTTCACTAAAAATATCCAATAAGTCTTCGGTAGAACCTACGCCTTTTTGTAATCTAGAATATAAATCGGCCGATCCCCCAATGGAGGCACCTACAAAAATGGTGTAGAACAAAAAGGTGGTTAAATCACCCATCGACATTTCACCAGTTTGCATCAGTTTAGCTGCTTGCCAAATCACCAAAATAAAAGCTCCAAAAATGGCGAAAATGATAAAACTACTCATGAATCCACGAGCATACACCCCACGCATAGCAATTTTTCGAACTTCGTTTACTTTGTTGGTATACCGATTCACCTCAAAATATTCGTTGGCAAACGCTTTGACACTTTGGATACCCGTAAGCGTTTCTTCTACAATCACATTCGAATCAGAAATAGACGATTGCGTGTCTTTTGCAAAGCTCTTTACTTTTTTGCCAATCACAATAGCAATAAGAATAACTACAGGAAGCGAGCCCAGCATAATAAGCGTTAACTTAAAGGAATAATAGGTAAGGGCGGCAATACCGATACTCAGGGTCAAAAACTGGCGAATAAGTTCGGCTATAACAATGGTAAAGGTTTCTTGAATTTGAGTAATGTCATTGGAGATACGACTATTTAAGTCGCCTACACGTTTGCTCGTAAAGTAATCCATAGGTAAGGATAATAAATGCGCGTAGGTGTCTTTACGTAACGCCATTAATACCCGTTCGGTAACATCGCTAAATAGGTAAATACGGAAAAAGGCAAATACCGCTTGGATCGTAAATAACACCAATAAGGCAGCGGCTATAGAATTGATTCCATAAAAGGTATAGCCTAAAAATTCGATAGGTTCTCCGTTAACCGCATCAATTAGTTTTCCTACCAAAGCGGGAAACAGCATGGATAAGGTACTGCCTACAACAAGGATGAGCATACCAATACCAAACTTCAATTTGTAAGGCTTGAAGTACTTAAAAATGCGCATGGCTTTTTTCCAGGCACCTTTTTTTAGTTTAACGGTTTCTTTTTTCTTATTTCTTGGTGAAAACACGATGTAAATTTTTGGTTTGCAAAAGTAATGATTCAAGAAGTGTGGGGTCTAAAACAGGCCTTGTGAAATGTCATGGTTTCGCTAGTTTTGCAAGAATTAAAAAAATAGGAATTATTTTTATTTTTTGACTTGCGGAAAAAATATTTTACAGTACATTTGCAGTCCAAAATTTGAACAACAGCATTTGTTTTTCTGTGTGGAAAGCAAATTAAAAATATAAGTTATGAAAAGAACATTTCAACCTTCACAAAGAAAACGTAAGAATAAACACGGATTTCGCGAGCGTATGTCATCGAAAGATGGTCGTAGAGTTTTAGCTCGTAGAAGAGCTAAAGGAAGAAAAAGAATTTCTGTATCTGACGAGCCAAGACACAAGCGCTAGTCTGATTTTCTTTTCATGTAACATTGAAGACCGTTCTCCTAGAGTTCGGTCTTTTTTTGTTGGGTTTTATTTCGTGTTTTATTTTTGTTTGGGTGTTCAGCCAAAAGGCCGGTTGGCTTATTTATGGAATAGGTAGTTTTACCCGATTGAAATTAATGGGTATAAACACCTACTTGTTTGTTTGTTTGTTTGTTTGTGGATAATTGCAGCGAACTTTTTTCTTGGCCAAGAGTAACCTTAAAGTTTGGTGATATGCTGAAAAACCTAAGAGTAGGCTTAACTAAATAAATATAAAAATGAATAAATTGAAATTATCAATAACTGGATTAGGAATGTTGAGTTTGGTTGTGATTGGATGTAGTAAAAATGAAATGCAAGGTATGGAAGAGTCTCCTCTCTCAATTGGTCAAAACAATGCTATTACGATGGTGACAAAGGGGGAGAATAATAAAAACTCGATCTCTTTAACTGATGTTGTCGGTTCTGTAAATTTAACAACAGGAATTCATGGTAGTTTACATAGAAAATATACGAAGTGTATGAGGCGATTTAGCATATGTGGCGTTGGGGTAGGTTATTCAGATTTTGAGACTCATGAATTAGGTTTAATACCAACTGATAATGGTGGTGGTTCGATGTCGATAATAATATATTTTATGGATGAACCATCGGTAATTGAGCCCTTTTTCATCGGGGCGGATGATGCGCCATTTACATTTGGTACCCAGGTCTCCGAATTTTTAGGATATTCTTCAATAACCACAATTCCAGCTGATTATAATTACCATAATGAAACCTTTGAGGTGGTAGATGTAAATGGATTAACTAGAACGGCTTTTGGGAAAGCAATCATTGAATGTAGCTATACCTTATAGTAAAATATGAAGCGAATTATTCATTTTTTGTTGGTTTGGCTAATACTTGCAAGTTGTCGTATTTTAAGTGTTGGTACCAATGGGTATGATTCTCTTCCTGCAGAAATAAAAACGGACATAATTGAAAATTCATTGTTTTTTGTGGATGAAATACCTGTGTCACTTCTAACCCCATCTAAACTAGATTCAATCCTGGTATCAAAACCTCGAGTTTGGGTTCATTTTTGGGTTCCTGGGTGTGAAGGGTTTGATCCTAATTCCCGTTTTCTTATAACAGCAAGAAAATTAGATGTAAGCGTATTGTTTATAGCCACAAAATATGATGAAGGTAATTTGTCGGAAGTGGCGAGCTTTTCGGATACGTGTTCGCATGTAAACCTTCGTTTACCTAGTGTTTCATATTATGGTTTATTTGTGGATCGAATGATGCGTAACGTAAATAGTCAAATTAACACCCACCCATCTTTTCCTAATTCTAGGTATGGAGATTATTATGTAGAGTTTGGGGAATTGAAATTTGCCGGTTGGGAAATGGATGAAAGTAAATTCGTTGTTAAGTAGCAAAAGAAGTCCTAATATATAATATCGGTTAATCAATGGGATTAGACCGTTCTCCTAGAGTTCGGTCTTTTTTTGTTGGGTTTTATTTCGTGTTTGATTTTTGTTTGGGTGTTCAGTCAGAAGGCTGGTTGCCATATTTATGAAATAGGTAGTTTTCCCCGATTGAAACTAATGGGTATAAACACCTACTTGTTTGTTTGTTTGTTTGTTTGTTTGTGGATAATTGCAGCGAACTTTTTTCTTGGCCA
>CAJXZP010000064.1 GCA_913062955.1 uncultured Flavobacteriales bacterium
TTAGAGGTAAAATTGTTAAGTTTAATAATATTAACGTGATACCCACATTTAATCCAAGTTATCTTCTTCGAAATCCATCTTCAAAGAAAGAAGCATTCCACGATATGTTAAAAATTAAATCACTTGCATTTATCGCAATCCTATTTGCCGTAAATCTGGTTACCGCACAAACGGTAACCATTTCCAATCCAGTGTTAACCGCACCCTATCAAGTTGCCACAGGAACTGTTGTTACTTTTGAATGGGACGCTTTTGGAAGCCCTCCAACGGCCTTTTTTTCTCAATCTACGGCACCTAACATTCAACAAAACCTGCCTCCAAACAGTGCTTGGACCCAACACACCAACTTTACTGGCCCTATTAATGGTAAATATTATTTGGACCTTACTATTACCAATGATACGTGGGTATGGGCTGGCCTTTCCGGTTTTATTGGATGGCAATATTCTACCGATATACATATACAAACCATTTCCTCCTATGCCATTACCAGTTCTGCGTCCTTAATTTGTCCCACAAACGGCTCCGTACTATTTACGGCACCAACCGGAACGGGATACTCTTACCAGTGGAACAATATAAATGGGGCTATTTCTGGTGAAACAGCATCCACCTACACGGCCTCCATGGCTGGGGCATATTACTGTATCATTACGGTTGGAGGAACGCCCAATACCACCAACACCATTAATATTACAGATTATTCAGCTAGTTTTTATGGAAGTGTTTCAGGGACACAAATCACCATGACTGCGGACCAAACTTTTACCAGTTACCAATGGTATGAAAGAATTGGATCCGGAGCAACAATCGCTATTTCAGGCGCAACTGCTAATTCATATACCACCCCTATTTCTAGTACAGAAACTTTCTACTCTTTTGAAGGCTCCACAGCTTCATGTAATGTACCCTCCTCGGAGAAATTGGTTATTGACACCCTATTTAGCGCTCCTGTATTAGTCCTTTACACCACACCCAACTCCCAAGGTTTTGTTTGTAGTGGGACTCCTGTATCTATTAAGTCGAATGGAAACTCAGGAACTCATGAGTGGTTTAAAAATGGTCAATCTGCATCCTCTGGATCAGACTCCATAAACATTTGGGGAGCCTATCAAAACGGAACATATACCGTAGAGGTAACTCCTGCAGGATGGCCAAGCGTAGCCATTTCATCCAGTAATTCTGTAAACGTTTCTATTTTGGATTTAATAAATCCAGACCTGGCATTGACTACCGGGAATTTTTACGACAAATTTTGTCCCGGAGATGTGGCCACCATGATTTTAACCGATGAAGGATATAATTACACGTGGTATGTGCATGATACTTTGGGTATTTATGGACCGAATGATATGATTACAGTACCTGCTTCTATGGTGTATAGCCATACATTTAGCAACACCGTATACATCACCATTGTTGCCGAGTTTAACGGATGTTCTGAGGTTCTGACAAAAACCTTAAGTAGTTATGCGGATCAGAATATTAATTTAAGCATTGATAATTACGACCAACAATATTTATGTATCGATAGTATCGTAAATATATCGGTAAGTAGTTGGATGGTAGCTGACTTCAACAACTTCCAATGGTATCAATTATCAGGCACCACATGGAACATAATGCCCAACCAAACTTCATCCACATTAATGGTCACCGCACCCGGAGAATATAAGATTGAAGCAAATCCAATCGCATGTTCGGCCGTTACCGCAAGTTCGAATTCAAAAACCATTTATAGTTATTTAGACAGAGAACCCTACATATATGCACATCAATCTACCATTTGTGATGGGGACACCACGGTACTACAGTTATCTGGTGGAAACAACTGGTATGCAAAACAATGGCTACAATCAGACGTCAACATTGGAAGTGGTGGGTATGAACGATCTTATGTTGGCATGTTAAACAACTCAGCTACAGACACCCAAGAAATCTATAACTACAGCAGCTACCGGGTCAGTGCAAAGCACAATTCTTGTCCAAATGGA
Organism: uncultured Flavobacteriales bacterium; assembly: GCA_913062955.1. GTDB lineage: Bacteria > Bacteroidota > Bacteroidia > Flavobacteriales_G > Salibacteraceae > CAJXZP01. Next base: position 1,995 of record CAJXZP010000064.1, read on the forward strand.
TTGAAAACAAAAAGTAACATTGTGTTTATCAAACCCACGTTAAACCCCAAGATTGTTCAAACTAGTAATCACCCATTTGAACCAATGCACGTGATTGACTGGGATTCGACCGTTCACATTATTGGTTGTGATGGAGAACCCGTAGGCCTTACATTAAACAACTTAAACTACGATGTAATTGAATGGTATGTTCAAGGGTACATGGGAGACGATGATTATGCTCTTGGAACACTTTTCCATACTGGAGATACCGCGAACAATACCATGGATGCAAAATTTGTTACCGCAGTTGTTTCCAAAAATGGGTGTATAGGTCAAAGTACACCTATATTATTAGACTCCCGAGTATTTGCATCTCCAAATGTAACATCGTATAACAACTCTGAGATCTGTAATCCAGGCGATTCTACCTTAATGCACCTTTCTTTCCCAGGCACCTGGGTAGCCTATCAATGGTACTTAAATGGGACCGCTATCGTTGGAGCAACCAATGATTCCATTTACGGTAACCAAGAAGGAGAGTACGTACTAAACGCTTTCCCTGCAGATTGCCCAACTTTTGAATATACTTCAGGTGTGGGACCCAATGTTAAGTATTTATATTCTGAGATCTTAGAAAATGATACCCTAATATATGCCATGCCAGAACTGGGTTACTACACTTACCAATGGTTTTTAGATGGAGATTCCATTGACGGTGATCCAAATAGGCCCTTTATCCTTTACAAGGATAGTTTGGTTGCAGGGGTATACACTGTGGCGGTAAGCAACGAGAACTGCACAAAAATTTCGGAAGGCTACCTATGGGATCCTACAGGTATTCATAACGTGTATTCTTCCACCCTAGAGGTTTATCCAAATCCTACACGTGACATCCTATACATTAGCAATGTAGAATTCGATCAAGTAGATTTTCTAGTTGTTACGGATTTAAATGGAAGACAAGTTATTAGAAAAAATGGCTTATCATCTAATCACATAAACGTAAGCAGCTTAGAGTCTGGGATGTACGTGCTAACCCTCGGATTAAACAATGGACAAAAAAGGATTGTAAAAATCACCATAAACTAAATAATTCATCACAATGAATCCTGTTAATGGAAATTAACAGGATTCATTCCCCACTACGAAAACAAATTCTTGCACTACTTTTATTCCATTTACATCTAATGCAGGGTTCCAATTAGGCATTCCTTTAATTATCTCTACCAAACGAGGCCCTAGTTCTTGGTTACCCTTTTCATAAACTAAGGAAACGGATTCTGTTTCCCCTTTTGTATTTATGATAAAGTGGATTTCAGCACTCATATTATTTCCTGAGTTAAAACCACAACCCGTTTTACTTTTCAAGTATGAAATCAAGGCATCATACCCTCCATTAAATTCCGCCACTTGTTCTGGCACTACCATAAATTGCACATTCATTTCATGTAATTCTAATTCCTTGGTAATGCTATTAAAAGCCCCATATTTCATAGCAATTAACACCTCCGAATTAATATCCAATTCACTAAGAAGCGCTTTTTGTTCTAGAAGAAGCTTCGGACCCTTACTGTTTACACTTTTTGAAATACGATCTTGTTTTACTGAAATAGTTACCGATTCATACCTATCAATCCACAACCTAGGGTAATTTGGAATAATATCAGCCAAATGCGTTGCCTCTTTCAAGGTTTCCTTCGACACTGTTTTACCATGCTTTCCTCCAACATAATAATACAATTCATTACGCTTATTGGGCTTAATCGTTTCTTCAAAGCTAAACACCCATTGATTAGTATCTAAGAAGACACTTTTCACTTTAACATCCAATTTTTCTTTAGCCGCAGATACATTAGCAAATCCAAAACCAACACCCCCCATTACTAATACGCCTACTGCCACATTTAATTCAAAATTTCTCATAATCAATATTTTACACAAACCTACCGAAGGCGCTAGCTTAATTTTGCTAACTACTCGTAAAAAGATGTTATTGAAATGTAAATACGAATATTCATTTTCCTAAATGAATTAAATTCGTTTTATGACAAACAATACCATACGTATCATATTTACCTTGATGCTCCTTACCGTAGGAGGTTTGTTTATCACTCAGGCCTACTGGTTCAAAAAAAGTTTCAATCTCGAAAAAGCACAGCTTAACGAAAAACTCAACATTGCATTAAGAAACGTAGCGCATCAACTACTCATTTTAGATAACGATAGCACTTCGTTAATCCCGCCAATAACTCAAACCTCCTCCAACGAATTTTTGATTGAAACAGGTTGTTATTTTAAACTTATTACTTTGGAGAAAGTATTGTTCCAAGAATTTTTAGAGCGCGATATTAATGTCGATTTTGACTATCTGATTCTAAAAACCGATGGTCAACAAATTGTTTTAGGGAATACGATCATAAACAGATCACCTGAGAGGAAAAGTGGTTCTCCCTTGATGGGCCCCACTGAAGTGGCTTGCCGAATGCGACCTGATTCCAAGGAGAATCTCAATTTCAAAATCCGTATCCATAATGAAACGACATATCTCCTTGGTTCTATGGGTATTTGGATGTATTCATCCATGACCTTAATTCTTATTCTTTCTGTTTTCACCTTTACCTTGCTAGCTATTGTTCGTAGCAAAAAACTAGATTTATTAAAAAAGGATTTCGTGAATAACATGACACACGAACTAAAAACTCCGATTGCCAATATTGCGATGGCTTCGGATACATTAAGAAAAAAACATGGTGAAATGGAACCCGAAAAACGGAGTAAATATGCCGATATTATATACAAAGAGAACCATCGTTTGCATCATTTAGTTGACCAAGTTTTACAGCTATCTGAGATTGAAAAGGAAGAAGAAACCTTACATTTCGTGGATTTCAATATTCACGAGATCATAGAAAAGGCACAAGGAAGTTTTGAACCCATTATAAGAAGTAAAAACGGCAAACTCTCTTCGCATCTGCAAGCACAAAACGCCACCATTTTTGGTGACCAAAGCCATTTAAGAAATGTGATTTCCAATTTAATTGAAAACGCTATTAAGTATTCTACTAGTCCACCAGAAATTGTGATAGAAACATTTAGTAATGCGAAGGAGTTAATCATAGAAGTGAGTGATCATGGCATTGGAATTAATAAATCCAACCACGACAAAATTTTCGGTAAGTTTTACCGGGTCGAGACCGGAAATGTACATAATACGAAGGGTTACGGATTAGGATTAAGTTATGTGAAGCTTATTATGGATTTACATAAAGGAAAAGTCTCCTTCAACAGTAAAGAAGGTCAAGGCAGTACATTTACGCTAACTTTACCCATATAAATGTCGCATCAAAAAAAACATATTTTACTAGTAGAGGATGATGACAGCATGGGTTTTCTTCTTAAAGACAGCCTGGAGAACTATGGTTATGAAGTCACCCACAAAAGCAACGGTATAGTAGGCCTTTCTGAGTTTAAACGAAGTCCATTCCATTTGTGTTTAATTGATGTAATGATGCCACAAATGGATGGTTTTACCTTGGCTGAAGAAATCCGTAAATTGAATCTTGATATTCCTATCATTTTCCTGACTGCCAAAGCCATGAAAGAAGACCGAATAAAAGGTTTCCGCTTAGGCGCAGATGATTACGTAACGAAACCTTTCAGTGTAGAAGAACTCGACCTCCGGATGCAAGCCATATTTAAACGTGGAAAACTGGTTTCCTTGTCCAATTCCAATATTATTAATTTTGCCAATTATAGCCTAAACCAAACCAATTTGATCCTGAAAAAGGGAAATGATAAAGTTCAACTCACGCAAAAGGAAAGTGATATTTTAGCTTTGTTTGCCACACAACCCAACACCCTACTGAAACGAACATACATTCTCCAATCAGTTTGGAAAGAAGACGGCTATTTTGTGGGTAGAAGCTTAGATGTGTTCATTTCTAAATTACGGAAATACTTGAAAGAAAACCCGGCTATCCGAATCGTAAATATTCATGGGACAGGGTATAAGTTTGAGGTTAGAGAATAAACATTTCCCTTTATTGAAAAGAAACAAGAAGGTATTTTGAAATTTACATTTTAGTAAAAAGGCACTTCATTTGAAGTGCCTTTTAGTTTTCTATAGCGCATTATCCATAATCTCCTGAACCACTTCCGGATTTAATAAAGTAGAAGTATCGCCTAAATTAGAAGTTTCCTTCCCTGCAATTTTACGTAAGATTCTACGCATAATTTTACCAGATCGCGTTTTTGGTAACCCACCGGTAAATTGAATCTTATCTAACTTGGCTATCGGACCAATATGTTCGGTGATCATTTGATTAATTTCTTTTCTCAGGTTATCGTGCATACGACTTTCCCCTGTTTCTTTTAGGGTGACATAACCATACAAGGCATTTCCTTTAACATCATGCTCAAATCCAACAATAGCCGATTCTGCCACCGCTGGATGTTCGTTAATTGCATCCTCAATTGGTGCGGTTCCCAGGTTATGCCCCGAAACAATAATTACATCATCCACACGCCCCGTAATACGGTAATACCCTACGGTGTCTCTTAAAGCTCCATCTCCGGTAAAGTACATGTTTTCATACGTACTGAAATACGTTTCTTTATACCGTTGATGATTTCCCCAAATGGTTCTTGCCATAGATGGCCAAGGGTATTTGAAACATAAACGTCCATCCACTTGCTTGCCTTCAATTTCGTTTCCCAGTTCATCCATTAAGGCGGGTTGAATTCCTGGTAACGGAAGCGTGGCAAAAGTAGGAATGGTTGGTGTTACATACGGAATAGGAGATAGCATAATTCCACCGGTTTCGGTTTGCCACCACGTATCTACAATCGGGCTTTGTTTTTTACCTATATTATCATTGTACCAATGCCAAGCTTCTTCATTGATGGGTTCACCTACAGATCCTAGCACTTTTAGTGAAGATAAATCGTATGCATTCACAAAATCCAATTTTTCTTTGGCTAACGATCTAATTACCGTGGGTGCAGTATAAAATTGTGTGACTTTATGCTTTTCAACGACCTCCCAGAAACGTCCACAATCTGGGTAACTAGGAACACCTTCAAACATGACCGTAGTGGCTCCATTAGCCAAGGGGCCGTACACAATGTAACTATGCCCAGTAATCCAACCAATATCAGCCGTACACCAATACACATCCTCTTCTTTGTAATTGAAAACATTTTTAAACGTGTATGCGGTATACACCATATATCCACCAGTAGTATGCACCATTCCCTTTGGCATTCCGGTAGAACCTGAAGTATAGAGAATAAATAAAGGATCTTCTGCATCCATAATTTCAGGCGCACATTCAGTAGAAGCAGCGTCAAGAAGTGGCTGTAACCAACAGTCACGTCCCTCTTTCATTAAGATTTCAGATTGAATTCTTTTAGCTACCAATACATTCTCAACACACGAACAAGCTTCTAAAGCTTCATCTACAATACCTTTTAAGTCAAGGGTTTTCGCCCCACGATACGAACCATCCGATGTAATGACCATTTTACAATCCGAATCATTAATACGCATGGACAATGCAGTTGCTGAAAAACCCGCAAACACCACCGAATGTATCGCTCCAATTCGAGCACATGCCAAAACGGATATAGCCAATTCCGGAATCATAGGAAGGTAAATACATACCCGATCGCCTTTTCCAATCCCTTTGCTTTTCAATACATTCGCAAACTGATTTACGCGTTTATACAATTGATTATAGGTAATGTGCTCTGCGGCTTCCTTGGGGTCATTGGGTTCAAATAAAATAGCTGTCTTTTCACCTTTGGTAAACAAATGCCGGTCAATACAGTTCTCTGTAATATTAAGCTTAGCTCCTTCAAACCACTTTATTTCAGGAGATTTAAAATCCCAGCTCAAAACCTTATCCCATCGCTTTCTCCATACAAAATGCTCCTCCGCTATTTCCTCCCAAAAACTTTCAGGTTCACGAACCGATTTACGGTACACCTTGTAATATTCTTCTAGATCTTTTATATGGTAATTACTCATTATTCGGGATGTTATAATTTATAGCTAGAAAGTTTCCTTCACAATTACAGTTGGGAAGGAACGATCACTTTTACATAGCGTCCGTAAATTTAACATTTGTGAATAATTATTTGCGATTCAAACCTATCAATTTAATGACAAACTATTACACGACATCTAATTTTTACTCTGCACTGCAATCACAATATTCACCCCGGGTTGCATCAGTTTGTTCTTCGCAAACATCCTGTCCAGTGACTTCATACATTACAGATCCATCTGCGCTATGAGCAACACACGTTTTTGTATCTTCTTTTTGACAACTGGCCAACACCAGCAACCCCAAGGTTAATCCTACTACTAATTTCATACGTAATTTCACCCCTTAACGAATTGACACCCATATGTATTGTGTCGGATTGTATTAACTTCGAGTTAATCCTAAAATCAAATCTCTATGCTTCGGAAACTGTTCTTGAAGTTTCTTACGGTCCGCCATTTCAAAATCGGCAAAGTCAAAACCTGGCGCCACCGTACAACCTGCCAACGCATAGCCACTGGAGGAATTAACTTCTGAAGCAAACCAATCGCCTGCTTTCACCACGTATTGCGGTACCTCTCCTTTACTAAAATCACGACCAATTTTCACTAATTGATACGCTCCTTCCATCGAAATGATATGCAAGTTAATAGGGTCTCCATCATAGAAATGCCACATTTCATCTTGTTTAATTCTATGAAAAGCAGAGAAGTTACCAGAGACTAACAAAAAGTAAATACCGGTAGAAAAATTACGTTCCTCTGCACCGGAATAGGGTTGTTTGGTAATTCCAGTACTTCGGTAGGTTTCTTTAAAGTACCCTCCTTCCGGATGTGGGAACAAATCCAAATGTTTTTTTAATGCCTCAATTTTATGTTCGGTGTCGCTCTCTTTCATAGGTTTCAAAGAAAAGAAACTCCAGAGCTTACCCAAAATTTATTCTTTTTAAAAATTAAATTTCTCAAAACCACAATAAACAGCCATTAATTTTGTTTTAAACCTTAATAAATCAAAAAACTTTCATTTTATTCCGATTCCTAAACCGATTCGCAGACTAAAACTACTGCTATATGAAACATAGTTCTCTGGTATTTCTGTACCTAATTTTCAGCTTACAAGTAGTTTCACAAACCAAAAAAGAGCAAAAACTACTGGATCTCTATAGCTCCCAACAATTTGACAAACTTGCGGTTAAGGCCAAGAAATTTTTAAGGAAAGATAGAAACAATGCATATGCCCATTATTGTTTAAGTGCCCTACATTTTGATCAGGCACAAGGCAAAAAAACACCCGTCACTAAAAAAAGGCACCTATCTAAAGCACTCCGATACTTCAAGAAACTACCGGAAGGAGCGTTTTCCGAATACCGGGATAGCGTCCATTATTTTATCCGTGAACATGCCCTAGATTCCAATCTGAGCAAGGACATCAACAACCAATATAGACATTGGTTGTTGGTGCTTTTCACGGATTCGGTAGCCCAATTTCAAATTACAATACTGCGGCCTGAACTTGCCACTTTAGTGGATTCTGCCCATCAAAACAAAGTTCGTTTCACGTTATTAAAAACCGCTCAAAAGCTAGAGGGTGTTCCCTACAAATATGCCGGAACCCATCCTGAAAAAGGTTTGGATTGTTCTGGGTTCACCCAATATGTGTACAAAAGTGCTGGAATTGAAATCCCTCACAATTCCACATTACAGAGCAAATTATCAAATGAAAGGATCCCATTAGAGAAACTTAAACCGGGAGACTTGGTATTTTTTGGAAGTTGGAATGGGACCCAACCACGAGTGGGTCATACCGGAATAATTTACGCCAGAGAAGGGAATAATATCACGGTTATTCACTGTGTAAATGGCGGAGTGAAAATTGAAGGCAAAAACTCCAGTTGGGACCGTTATTGGATTAATAATGTCCTTTTTGGAATAAGCGCAGATACCCTATCCGAGCTCTAAAAGCTATAATTAATCCGAATGTGTACATAACAATATTTTTACTTCATGAACGTGTATAATCCCTATTTTTGCAGGTAAGAATTTAATAATAAATTTACCTGCTCACTTTTGTTCAGGTAGTAAAATATAGGAATATGTACCCACCAGAATTAACAGCCCCTATGGCTGCTGAGTTAACTGATGCAGGTTTTAACCAATTAAGCACTGTTGATGCCGTTAACGAAGAATTAAAAAAAGAAGGCACTGCTTTATTAGTAGTAAATTCTGTTTGTGGTTGTGCTGCAGGTAGTGCACGTCCGGCTGCAATCATGGCTTCAAAACATAGCAAAACTCCAGACAGACTTTTAACAGTTTTTGCAGGTGTAGATGGTGATGCTGTAAATCAAGCACGTAAATTTATGTTGCCTTACCCTCCTTCATCTCCGTCCATGGCGGTATTTAAAGATGGTAGATTAGTTCACTTTTTGGAACGTCACCATATTGAAGGAAATAATGCGGATACTATTTCAGAAAACTTAAAAGCAGCATTTGACGCTTTTTGTTAAGATGTACTCAAAGTAATACGAAGCGCCTTGGGAAACCTTGGCGCTTTTTTGTGGTTAACGTTGAATTTGGAGAATTTGTCTATGGATAGAATCACCTTTCAATTCCACCACATATAGTCCAGGTTTAAGTATAGAAACATCCCAATTACGCCTAGGGTTTTCTTGTTTAAAAACCAATTTACCACTCCAGTCGAATATCGTAAATTCTTTTACCCCATCGGGTATTTTGACCCAATTATTTGCTGGATTAGGGAATAACCTTAATTCATCTGGGTGAATTTCATTTACGTTTACAGGCCCATTTTTAACCAATTTAACAATTCTTTCTTCTCCCGTGTGGGATGAAATTATCAAAAAATAAACTCCGTTATTCAATGCGGATACATCCAGCTCCCATTCATGTATTCCGGGCCAAAGAATAGAATCTGTGAAGGGAGCCAAAACCTCTTGTCCGTTTATAGCAAATAATTTTAAATCAAACCTACCAAAAAGTGACGTTTCCAAATGAACAGTTACTTCATTTTGAACTGGATTTGGGTATATATAACATGAATCAATAATTTGAGAATGCGCAAAGAAACCCATCATAAAAAATAGTAGCCCTAAAGAAGAGGGCAGAAATTTCTTCATGTTTTAGTTTTTAATCGTTCCACAACTCTCCATTCACTTTAACTTCAACTGCGTTTTTGACTTCATCCAGTACCCCGTCAATTTTTGATGGGTCATACCATTCTGATTTGGTTATTAAAGGTATTGCAGTTTCTGTGATGGCAATCAGGTTTGAATACGCAAGGGATTCAGTCAGAGTTTTCCGTTTAACAAACTCCACCTGAGCATTCATGAAATCAAATATATAAAACACCACACTCAAGATCACCACGGTTTTTAAAGCTGAGAAAACCCCTCCCATAATTTTATTCAAGGGACCCAAAGCCACAATCTTAACCGCTTGATTGACTACTTTGGCTATAAGATGTACCCCAAAGATGATTCCCATAAACGTTAAAGTAAACGCAGATATGGAAATATACTGCTCATCCATTTCTGTTTTAGCCTTCAACACCTCAGCTATCATATCTGAAAAATACATCGCCCCAATAACACCCAATATCAAGGCTACAAAAGAGGCGATGACAATCACGAACCCTTTAGAAAATCCTTTATAAAAAGAATAGGCTAGAGCTAATAACACAAAACCATCGATGTAGTTAAAGTCCATAGTTTGAATTATGCTACAGGGTCTACATTTGCAGAAGTAACCACCAATCCGTTGATATCTCTATCAAACATATAAATACCACTACCTGATTCCTCTCCAATAATTTTTAATTTATCTAAAATGGTTCTAGCCAATGCTTCTTCTTCAATTTGCTCCGCAACGTACCATTGCAAGAAATTATGTGTCGTATAATCTTGTTCTCCTAATGTTAAATGTACTAATCCGTTTATGGCTTGGGTCACACCCATTTCGTGTTCTAATAATGCGGTGAAAAGTTCCTTTAACGAAGAAAACTGTGTAGGTGGCTGATCAATGGCTGGAATGGTAGCTTCCGAACCACGTTCGGTCATAAACTTAACCAACTTAAGCATATGCGCTCTTTCTTCATCCGAATGTTTATACATGAAATTAGCCACACCTTCAAAGCCCTGACCTTCGGCCCAAACCGCCATAGCTAAATAAATATGAGATGAATACCCTTCTAGTTTTACTTGTGTATTTAAGGCTGCCTCTACTTTCTTTGAAAACATAATGTTGAATTTTCATTCAAAGGTAAAATAACCTTTTTGGAATGACTGAGTAAAAGGGATAAAAAGAGATTTTTGATTTTAACCCAGGCCTTCGATACGCTTAACATTCAATTAAACTCTCAGGCTCCTTTGCATTTAGTTCCAGATCATTAAAAATTCATCTATTAACTTCAATTTAAAATTGCCTTCATACCCAAAACGTAACCTTTCTCATATAAAACCGTACATTTGTTTCACAATTCAACACTGCGAGCGTTCTGGCTCGTGATTCTCACGTCAATTTTTCGCAGTTAATTAACCACCCAATTATTATTCATGGGAAGAAAAAACAAAGGTTACCTTCATTCTAAGAAAGGAAAAAACCTAAAGAAAATAAAAGACAAAATCATGGATGCTTTTACGGAAGCACCCAACAAAACATTAAACCACAAACAAATTGCTGCTAAACTAAATTTTTCAAGCAGTAGTGACCGAAACCTAATCATAAAAGCTATTGGCGGGTTAAAAGCTGCACGATTGCTACAAGAAATTGAAACCGGAAAATTTGTTATCACAAATGTTCCTAAACATATTACGGGTAAAATTGAAACCAAACGAAATGGTGTTGCCTTTGTAATTACCGATAGTTTTGAGGACGATATATTTATTGCACCCAATTTTGTAAATCACGCCTTAGATGGAGACACCGTAAAAGTGGCTCTGCTCGCAAAAAGAAGAGGCAAGAGCCATTCTGGCCAAGTAATTGAAATTATTGAACGGGCACAAACCAATTTTGTAGGTGTCATCGAAATTTCTAAGAATTTTGCATTCTTAGTGCCTGATAAGATATCTATGTCCATAGATATTTTTATTCCACTTAGTAAATTAAAAGGAGCTAAAAACGGTCAAAAATGTATCGCAGCTATAACCGAATGGCCTAAAGATGCCTCGAGTCCATTTGGTGAAGTTATTGATGTACTAGGGGATGCTGGGGATGCCGATACGGAAGCTTTTTCCATTTTAGCGCAATTTGACTTACCCCACCGTTTTCCAAAAGAGGTAGAACAAGCGGCTGAAAAAATCTCATTAACCATTAGTGACCAAGAAATTAAATCTCGTAAAGATTACCGAGAGGTGACTACTTTTACTATTGATCCAGCCGATGCCAAAGATTTTGATGATGCTATTTCATTCAAAAATCTAAGTAATGGAAACTTTGAAATAGGTGTTCATATTGCTGATGTAACACATTATGTAAAAAAGGGAGATATTGTAGATACCGAAGCGATTGAACGAGCCACCTCCGTTTATTTAGTAGACCGAGTGGTACCGATGTTACCCGAAGTTTTATCGAATGGAGTTTGTTCACTTAGACCAAATGAAGACAAGTTAACCTTCGCATCTATTTTTGAAATTACTCCCGAAGGAAAGATCCTTAAAACATGGATTGGTCGAACCATTATTCATTCGGACAAACGATTTGCATACGAAGAGGTTCAGGACATACTTGAAGCCGGAGAAGGCGAATACTCGAAAGAATTAATTCAGCTGAATACACTGGCGAAAATCAAACGTAAACAGCGATTAGATGAAGGTTCAATCGCATTTGACAAGGTAGAAGTTCGTTTCCAATTAGATGCAGACCGTAAACCAGCCGGAGTCTATTTTAAAATGCAAAAGGACGCACATAAACTTATTGAGGAATTTATGTTAATGGCCAATAAAGCGGTGGCAGAAAAGATTGCTTTACCTCCTAAAGGTGAACAAATAAAAACGTTTGTGTATCGAATTCATGATAAACCAAATCCAGAAAAGTTGCTTGCCTTTTCACAGTTCATTAAAACCTTCGGATATGAATTCAATGTTAATACCGATAATATTGCGGAAAACATGAACGCTTTATTAATGGAGGTTCAGGGCCAACGAGAGGAAAACATGATTGAGCAATTGGCTATCCGAACAATGGCTAAGGCCGTTTATAGTACCAGTAACATTGGTCACTATGGCTTAGGATTTAAAAATTACACGCACTTTACATCTCCTATTCGTAGATATCCGGATATGATGGTACATCGTTTACTGCAACAATATTTGGACGGTAAGACATCGGCTGATGAAAACACGTACGAAAAATGGTGTAAACACAGTTCAGCTCAAGAAAAGAAAGCCTCAGATGCGGAGAGACAGAGCACTAAATTTTTCCAAGTATTGTTCATGAAAGATGAAGTAGGAAAATCTTTCAAAGGCATAATTTCTGGTGTTTCCGAATGGGGAATTTTTGTAGAGATCATTGAAAACAAATGTGAGGGCATGGTTCGTCTACGAGAAATCAGTGGAGATTATTTCACCTTTGACGAAAACCTCCACAGAATTGTTGGACACAATACCGGGAAGATTTATCAACTTGGTGATGAGATCGAAATCACCATTAAAGAAGCGGATTTGGCTAATCGTAGATTGGACTTTGCAATAAGTTAAATTTCAAATAAACAACAACACAAAAAGCCCCGTTAGAATTAACTAGCGGGGCTTTTTGTTTGAAAGCATATGATTACATCACAACCAATTTACTAAAGCTACTAAACTCATCGCTCTTAATCTCGATGAAGAAAGTACCCGCTGAAAAACCAGTTATATCAATCGTATTCACATTATTGTTTAATCCTTCCTGTACGTAAACTAATTTACCTGCAAGATCTCTAATAACCAAATCGTACACACCCACATTACCCACTTCAATAGTTACTGTATTGTTATCCGCTCCCGCTGGGTTTGGATAGACATTTATAGTAATATTATTGGTAATATCAATGATCCCGACTTGTGTTACTGGCATACATGCTGAAGTATCAGTACAAGAACCTTCTGTAATCACAACTGCATAATTTCCATTTTCAGTGGCCACAAAAGACTGCCCAATTTCACCTGCTATGGGTGCATTATTACTATCACAGTTAATCCATTGATACGAACCAATCGAATTATCTGCTGTTAAAGTAACGCCCGCATGCGAAACATTCACATCTACTTCATCCACCGTTAACTCGGTAGTAATCACAGAGTCACAACCCGTGACGGTCATTTGCAATGTGTCTACATACGTACCTGAAACAGAATAGGTACTCGACCCTACCGTGATACTAGAACCTTTACAAATAGTTTCACTATTGGTAACAGCCGTACCATTATTAATGGTCAAATTAACCGTAATCACTGAGTCACATCCTGCAGCATTTGGAATAACATCCGTGTATGTACCCGAAGTGGTCCAATTTTGAGCCCCACTTGCCCCAGCAAACATTTCACATGCCACTACGGAAATTGTACCTGCCGTTGGCTGAGCCACCGTTAAGTTCACCGTAATTACGGAGTCACATCCAACAGCATTAGGAATGGTTTCGATATACGTACCGGAAACAGTCCAAAAGAAAGCCCCACTTGGAGAAGAATAACCTCCACAAGAAGTAAGGGTGAGCGTTTCTGCTGTTGAATTAATTACAGTAAGATTAACCGTAATGACAGAATCACAACCAACTCCATTTAAAATGGTATCCATATACATCCCTGAACTAGTCCAAGTATATGTTCCACTAGGAGACGAATAGCTATCACAAGAAGTCACACTAACCGTACTAGCCGTTGCTAAACCATGAACAATGGCCATGGTTTCATCGTCACTACATCCGTTAGCATCTGTAATAGTTACCGTAAATGTACTCGCTGTTAAACCTGTAATAGAAGCTGTTGTAGCTCCATTACTCCACGCATACGAATATGGAGGTGTACCTCCAGAACCAGAAGCGGTTAACCCACCATCCATGGTATTTATACAAGATTCATTAGAGTCTAAATTAATAGAAGTAACTAAAACCGTTGGCTCCGAAATTGTTATTGAATTCGTAGCTGTACATCCATTAGGAGTTGTTACGGTCACCGAATATACTCCTGCTGAAACACCTGTGATATTTGCCGCACTTGTAGAGTTAGACCAGGCATAAGTAGCCGATCCAACATTAGAAGAGGTAATTGAGATGTCATCAAACGTGAAGCCATCAGAAGCAGAGATGGAGGAGGACATAAAATTATCCTCTTGTCCAAAACGAATTCCAAAAGTGGATGTAAGTGTTTGACCTGCACTGGTAATTAAAGTATCAATTCTCGGAATCGAGACATTATGCCAAACCCCATTCGGTAAGTTTGGTGATACCAAATTATAAACCTCAATCCATGCACTTGCATCACTACCTCTAATCCAAACACGATCATTGGCATCTGTTTCTTCCCCATGATCCATGTACCAGAAATCTAGATTCATTGAAGTACTGGAAAAAGCCGAAAGATCCCAAGTTTTAATTAAATAATTAATTGGATCTGGACTGGCTCCATTTATGGTAGCGTCCAAAGTTACCGAGTAATTACCCGTTCTAACATAACTAGGTCCTGCCGGAATACGTACACGTCCTTGAGAGGTTGATGTTTCGTACGATACTCCAGATAAACCATTCAGAATGGTATTTACGGAATAAGTAGCTGCTCCAGAATACGTTTCAAACCCTTCAAAGAACAAAGTTGATGTTTGTGCGAGTATTAACGAAGCACCACCATCCGTACCTCCAAAACAAGAAACATTAGAATCTACCATTGTCGTCACCGAAAGCACACCTGGTTCTGAAATCGAAGAAGAGTGCATGCCCGAACAACCATTTGCATCCGTAATAGTTACAGAATAAGTACCCGCTGTAACTCCAGTAATGAATGTGGTAGTTGCTGAGTTAGACCAAATATATGTATAAGGCGTTGTTCCTCCCGTTGCTGAAACTGTAGCTCCACCATCAGAAAAACCATTACATGACACATTTGAATCTACTACTACAGCCGTCACTAGTAATGATGGCTCTGTAATTGTAATTAACGTCAAATCAGAACATCCATTTGCATCCGTAATAGTTACAGAATAAGATCCTGCAACTACACCAGTAATTGAAGCTGTTGTAGCCGCATTACTCCATACATATGTATAAGGCATTGTTCCACCAGAAGCAGAAGCTGTTCCTCCACCATCACTGACAGAATTACATGAAACATGACTATCCACAACAGAACTGGCTACAAGAATAACAGGCTCTGAAACCAATACCATACCCATATCTGAACAACCATTAGCATCGGTCACAGTTTCAGAATATGAACCTGCAATTACACCCGAAATTGAAGCCGTTGTGGCCGCATTACTCCAAGCATATGTATATGGCGTAGTTCCACCCGTACCGGAAGTACTCGCTCCACCATCACTCATTCCATTACATGAAATATTAGAATCAACTAAAGACGTTGCCACTAACAATCCAGGCTCTGTAATATTTGAATTGATAAAATTTGAACACCCATTGGCATCCGTAATACTAAATGCGTGATTTCCTACCATCAATGTATTGAGAACCGAATCACCAGACATTACGTTAGTGGCAATTGCCACACTGTTTGAATCATACACCGTGTATGGTTCTGTTCCACCGGTTGAAACAATTGCAGTTGCACTTGTTTCTCCATTACATGCAATGGCGGTAAAATAGAAATTGGTGACTAATGAAGAAGCTTCACTAATAGTCCCTGTTGAATTAGCCGAACAACCATTCGCATCCGTTATGGTTACATTGTATAATCCGGAAGGAACCCCAGTAATAGAAGCTGTTGTAGCTCCATTACTCCAAACATAAGTATAAGGTGTTGTACCACCTGAAGCAGATGAAGTAGCTCCACCATTGGCAAACCCATTACAACTTGCATTTGAATCAATCGTAATTGCAGCGATTAATAAAACCGGCTCGGTAACCGTGTTACTACCCGAAGCAGTACATCCATTGGCATCCGTTGCCGTAACGGTATAAGTACCTGCTACAACTCCAGTAATGGATGCAGTAGTTGCACTATTACTCCATGAATAGGTATAAGGCGTTGTACCTCCACTAGCTGAAACTGACAATCCTCCATTAGCAAATCCATTACAACTTACATTTGAATCAACCGAAATTACAGAAGAAACAGCTATTGGATCAGCCAACATAATTGAAGTCGTATCCATACAGCCAAGAGAATCACTTACCGTTATAGAATATGTACTTCCCGATATTCCAGCTAAAAAAGAGGTAGTTTCTGATGTATTCCAAGAATAAGACAAAGAACCTACGCCTCCTGTTACAGACACGGAAACACCACCATCACTCATACCATTACACGAAACCACACTATCAATTACAGTTGTTGCAGTGATTTCAGCTGTTTCTGAAAGGTTGATAGAATCCATAGCTATACAACCAACACTATCCGTAGAAGTCATGTAATACATCCCTGCACTTAAACCTGCCGGAGAGATATTTATAGAAGAATAACTATTTGGACCCGTCCAAGAGTAACTTATGGTTCCTGCACCTCCAGTTGAAGTATTCACAATAGATCCGTCTATACCGCCAAAACAATTAATATTGGTCATTGTATTTACCACTGGACTCGACAAACTAGGTATCACAGGATTAAAAATTCCAAACACAATAGTATCTAATGCAGGGAATCCCATGGAATCAAAATATATTAATGAAATAGTTTGACTATCAATAACACCACTATTATAAGAAATCTCTAAAGTGGAAGTGGTATCTCCATTACTCCAAAGAAATGAACCATTAGCTGGAAGGTTTGGATTTAAAACATAACCATCACACACAGAAGTATCATTTCCTAAGAAAATATTCATTGGAGTACCTACGGCAAAATTATCAAATGCCGCTCCGTCATCATGAACCGAAGCATCCCCACCAAAGGCAAGTCTAAATTTCACACTTGACTGGTTATTAATAATAGAAGTATCTAATTCGTGAGCCACATTAATCCAACCATTAGAACCGGAACCATTTCTACCGGTCCAACCTATTGATTGACCTCCTGGGTTTCCATTTAAAGTCCCATCATTAAACCAATTGTAGTCATTTCCTAGAGAGCCAACATTACTCCAACTAGCTCCATCATCCGTAGAAAGTTGCATCACCAGGCCATCCCAGCTAAATTCACTTTCATACCATAATTTCATGGCTACATGAGGGTTATTTGGTGTCGTGGTAAAATCAAAGCATGGGCTTTCCACGAAACTGTTCTCACTTGCATTATAATTACCCGTTGCATTGGTTACCCAACTATTAGCGCCAGAATACGCTGAGTTAATCACCACATTTGCAGGAGTTGCCAATTCCCATGAGGAGTTATTACCACCAGAAGTCCATCCACCTGTACCTTGATCAAATTTTTCAAAGTATGGATAACTAGAAACTAATGGGATATTGCTAACCGCAAACAAATTGGTATCATTCAAATTATTGAAAGTATCTCCCGTTAGAACAGAGTACCCTACAAGATCATATGATCCAACTGTACTCAAGTCAATACTACCAACGAACACAAACCCAGTATCGGCACCAGCCGCTAGATCAGAAGTAAGTGTAAATGATTCGGTAAGTGAACTCACTCCCCCGTTTAAGGTGACACTAATGGTAGACCCACTTGCCAAATCCAAAAAGGAATAATTGTGTAAGGTTACCCCTACCAAATTATTGATTCCAAGACCACATGAACTCGAGATGGAATCAATGGATACAATTCCGACATCAAAAGGAGTTACAATATCCCAAGAAATATCATCAAACGTGAACCCATCACCCCCAAGTGTAGAATTATCTTCCTGACCAAATCTAATTTGAGTAGTACTACTATATGATTGTGTATTGGAATTCAATATGTTTGACACATTTATTGGCCCCACACTTTTCCAATTATTACTCACTTTATTTGCCCATAAATTATATATTTCAATCCATGTATCATTCTCACTTCCTCTAAGCCATACTCTATCATTGGCATGATTTTCTTCGCCATGATCTCTATAGTTAAAAGAAACCATAACCGAATCCGTAGTGGAATAATTAGTCATATTAATGACTTCAACCACATGGTTAATTACCGTACCTCCTGAAGATCTATCTAAACTTAAAGCTCGAGATCCAGATGTTGTGAATCCCGTAGCCGTTTGAAGCCTTCCTGATCCTTGGATATTTGTAAAAAAGTCAACGGATGGTGTGCCATCAATCCCCATATAATCTGTTTGATAAGACGCATCTAAGGCTCCTTCAAAATCTTCAGTGAATGGAAGAGTTACTGGTGCATTTGGTAAACTTCTTATGGTAATGTTCAGGGAATCGTTTCCTAAGTTTTCATCACCTACTAATCCCGTATACATAGAAAAACTATAGGTTCCAGCCGACTGTAAGTTGGTT
>CAJXZP010000065.1 GCA_913062955.1 uncultured Flavobacteriales bacterium
GTGGCTTCTGGAATTGGCCTTGTATCGGATTTACTCGGAGTTGATTAACAATACGATTAAATATGCCCAAGCGTCTCAAATCGAAATTACGATGACCCAAGATGAAGGGGGATTAATAGGTCACTACTTAGATAATGGTAAAGGACTAGAAAAGGATTTAAAATGCACGGGATTAGGATTTAAAAGTATTAATAGTCGCGTAAATATGTTAAAGGGATCCTGGAAATATGGAAATCAAAAAAATGGAGGCTTTTATGCCCATTTCAAGATTCCCATTGCATCCAATAAAATAAGCTGAAGAATGAAAAAGACAATAAAAATTGGATTAATAGAAGATCAGAAATTATTCCGAGAAGGAATGGTGGCTATCCTAGAATCACGAAAAGATATTGAAACCGTTTTTCAATCACCGGATGGATATTCGGTCTTAGAAAGGCTATCCAAATCTGCTGTAATTCCGGATGTAATGCTTATTGATTTAACCCTTCCCATGAATGGTCGCGAAGAGTTTAATGGTTGGGAAGTATTAAAAGTTCTTCAAGAGAACTATCCGGAAATGCGTACTTTAATTTTATCGGTTCATGATGATCAATACCTTATTTCAAGAATGATTGAAAAAGGCGCACAAGGATATCTGGTGAAGGATAGTGATCCGGATGAAGTGTATAAAGCAATTGTAGAAGTCTATGAACAGGGTTCTTATATTAATACATTGACCCTCCAAGCGATTCAGGGTAAACTAAAAGGGGAGGTTAAAAAACCAAAAGCTTTTGAACAGCTTTCTTCCCGAGAAGTGGAAGTGTTAAAGCTAATTTGCCAACAATTAACCTCGGAGGAAATTGGCGAAAAATTGTTTATTAGTCCTCGAACTGTCAATGGACATCGGAATAATCTTTTACAAAAAACAGATTCACGTAATACCACAGGTTTGGTGGTATATGCCGTTAAAAATCACCTGGTTGAGTTAGGTTAAAACTTCGTGTTCCTTTAGGTGTTTGAGAGGTGTAAAGGAAACCGGACGTAGGTTCCATTAAATATCTGTAAACGACCATTGGTATGATGTATTGGTATGATGTATTGGTATGATGTATTGGCATTATGTGTTAACCTTATGTATTGGGAATAAATGGGATATCATTCAAGGTATAAAAACGGAATCGTGGGGGCTTTTTGGGTGTCAAATAATCGGGATGAATACAGATAGTTATTTCTATGCGTTTTTTAAAACGGATGTTTCTACCCTATGGAATATTCCAATTTCACCAGACCTTTGAAAGGTAATCAAATCCTAAATATTTGATGGGGTCGCTACCCAGAGTATTTGATGACAAAAGCGCCCCCCAAAAAGCTTATTTAATAGAGTAGGGAACACGATTATAAACAAAAAAAATGAGTGATATAACATCCATTAAACTTCCTGCAGCCATTGATTGGAGCACGAAGAGCAAGGCGGCTGAAAAACATATCCAGAAACTGGAGGATGTGCTAAAGCAACCTAAAAATAAAGCGCTCTATATTGGAGCACTTGCAGAGGTTACTGCAGAGATTAAATTAAGTAATAGAAGTGCGGAAGCTTCTTATTGGCTGCCCTATTTTCATCAGGAAATTACACTTCAGGATTTCTTTGGTCAATGGTTGGTGTATATGCCAACCACCGGGAGTCCGGGTAAATATATCGAATATTGGGATTACCTGGTGAATACTCCGTCTGGTCTAACCTTGACTAACACTAACGATTTCAAAGTATGGTTCACGGAGTTTCTTAATTTCCATGGAAACTTTATTAACTCTACCTCATCTACAGGTACTCTGGCGGATTGGATGAAATTTGGAGGCAATTCAGCGCACCCATTCCATATCGAAGATTATGAACGGCCAGATCCGAATAGTCCAACGGGCGGTTTCGAATCCTTCAATCAGTTTTTTCTGCGTAACCTTAAACCGGGGAAAAGACCACTTTGTAATGCAGCGTCCAGTGATGACGTGGTTGTTGCGCCATGCGATGGGGGTGTTTTTTACCTCAGTAAAGGCAGTGTAAACGGCCAAGTAGAGAAAGTACCAAGCAATGGTTATTCCTTGCCCGGTAAGTCTGATCGATTCGACTTATTAGAAGCATTACCCGGCTACGGAAAAAACTTTCTGGGCGGCCAACTCCTCGATATTCTCCTTTGGTTTACCGATTACCATCACTTTCACGCACCAGTTGCAGGTAAAGTGATTGACCAAGGTTTGTATGATGGGTCTTATAATTACGACTTTGGTGATTACAAGCCCAAGGATCATTTTGCGCCAAACCTGCCGTCCGATAGCGACCAAGCTGGGTGGTACGATAAATTGGGCAAGCACCAACGTTATGTATGGATCATTAAGACCGAAAACCTAGGGCTCGTAGCCATGATTGCTATCGGATTCTGGGGCGTAGGAAGTATTGAGAATGCCATTGGTAAAAACGCTACGATTCAGAAAGGGCAATACATGGGTCACTTTGGCTATGGAGGCTCCTCTATTGTTTTGGCCTTTGAGCCCGGAATGGATATACAGTTCAAAGTTGGAAATGATCCCGTTTCCAATGCCGACAAGCCTGTACTGATGAAGGTGAGACAGTGCTTGGGAAAATATACCCCCTCCACAATAGGTAAGCACCGGGAAAATAACAAATTAGCTGAGCCTCTGCACACACCATCATAAATGAAAAAAAAAGCCCCTTTCCATAGTCGGAGAGGGGCGTTTTTGGTAGGTTTCATTACATCTGGACCCAAGCCTGTTATGGCGTATCCTTCTTATCACTTTCCTGGAAAAATAAAGGGGGCGAAACTAATTTACCGGCCCTTGACCCCAAATAAATTGGGAGGGAAATGAATGATGCGTCCCAAAGTGGTCCGGTCACCCGAATAATAATTCATAAAAATACAGCTGGATGTAATACTATAAGTGTTGTGATGTATTGTGTTGAAAATCAAATAAATTAACGATTTAAATCTTTCTTTTTATTGGGGGTTGTTCTCGCATGTTTTCAACTTTCTAATGGAAAGTTAATGAAATTATGGGGGTAGAGGAAGGCTTTAAAAAAGGAGCTTAGAACCGAATAGCTCTTTTGGCACGGAGGTTGTAAATTTGATCCGATGCAAAAAGTCTACGTTTTACTATTTTTATGCGCTGCATTCACCACGCAAGCACAAAATCCCTTTCGGGGGTGGCCCAATTCGGGGGTGGAATTGGTAAAAAAGAGGGAACTACCCGTTATTGGAATAATCAAAAATAAAGAAGTCTTTTACTTTAACCTGAATGAGGACGAATGGGATAGCGTTTACAGCTATAAGAATGGAAAAATGAAAGTGAAAATGCAAGCCGATGGCGGGTATCAACGGTACTTTTTTTCCCGACACGGTAAGAAACAAGACTATATAGATTTCGTTACCCCAAATCATATCAAGTATAAAAAAATAGCGGTAAATAGTCGCGATAGTATTCACCGTACCTACTATGTAAATGGGAGCTTAAAGGATCGGACCATTATTTCAACTCAAGGTACAGGAACCTATTACGCATCCGAATCGCGCGACCGTTACTGGGATGAGTTTCGTTACACTAATGGGATGTATCATTTAGATTTTGTAAAAGACTCGGTCATTAACGGGCATAAAATAGTGATTTCGGGAAAGGTGAAAAATGGAGATACCACCGCATTTGAGATCATTGAAAATAATGGTCATATTTGGAAGTATAGAAGCGAAGGACAGCAAGTTGATTTTTGGATATATGAAAGTGGCGATACTCTTTTTGAAGATATCCGACCTACCAGTAAAAGGCGTAAATGGTGGGGTGTTAACGCTGTTCTGGATTCGGTTTGGTATAAACATGGCGCCATTGGAGCTACCCAAACCTACCGAAATGGATGGAAAGAATATCATGCGATCAACGCGGAAGGAAAATCATTAATTACGTATTTCAAACCCGGTATATGGGGAGAGGAAAAGGAACGAATAAACCATCGCGTACAACCACCCGAATGTCTGGATTATTCGTATTTTGAAAATGACAGCACCTACTGGAATTATGTGATTCGTGGGGATACAAACTATCGAGTAGAAAAAATTATCCGTACGCCCACGGGTAAAAACAAAAGAATGTGGATCTGGGAAAATGGAACCATGCAAACTTTTGCTTTGGATAGCAATCGGAATTACCTGAATGACTGTGGTACCAATTCTTCCACAACATCCTATAAGGTACCCAAGGGGTTTAAAGTTGTGCTAGACTCCGTTGTTACGGAAAACGGACGTTTGAAGGACCCCGACCTAAGTGAGTTGTTAATCCTGGGGAAAACGGGGTGGAGAAACTGGTTTTTTACCCAAGGGGAGTTAAAAAAAGCAGTGCTTCCTTTTTTAGATAGAAAAAAACCACATACATCTTTTGAGTGGGTTCGAAACGGGAGTCAATTATGTCCTTTCTCTGAGCAAGAGTGGGATTGGATGATATATGGTAGTGCTTTTTCATTTAGAGGAATTGATTACCAATCCGTAGAATGGAACGGAAAGCCCGGAGAAGTTTATGAAAAAGTGGGCGTGTATTTTCATATAAATAATTTGGACCTGAAAGATTAATCCAAGCAGGTTTTATTTTTTATGGAATCGTATCTAGGGATAGCAAGGAGTTCCCTATCCGCTATCAATAGGGGGATACGTGTATAAATAATTAAACTAGTGGGTTAAAAAATCGATCGATTTTTTATTGAAAATTAAGGGTTGATCCACATTCACCACATGGCCGCAGTTTTTGATCACGCATAATTGAGTGAGGGTATGACTGGCAACAATGTTTTGAACCGTAGGCAAGAATAAATGATCCTGCTCGCCCATGATATACAAGGTTTTGATTTTAATGTCTTTTAAGCGAAAGTATTTCAACAAAGGGTTGATTTCTGACGTCAGTTTAAACCACCGATTAAATTCTTTCTGACACATTTTCTTGGCTTCCCCAATAAATAATAACCGGGAACTCCGGTGATTTTTACGCGGCATAATTACAAATGCAAAGGTTTTGTATAACAACATGTAGGGGATTACCGACTTAAACATGGCACCGAATTTCATCATCAATTGAGATTTGAAATTCAGTTTCATGATGGCCCCTGCCAAAATCATACTCGTTACCCGTTCCGGGTATTTTTCTGCAAAATCTCGAATTAGAATGGTGCCTAAGGAAATCCCTACAAAATGAGACTTTTCAATGGTTAAATAATTCAAAACCTCGGTGATATCCGCAGTAATCATATCAAAGGTGTACTCGGGATTGAACGCCCCTTTTACCCAAAGTTTGCTATTTCCATGTCCCCGTAGATCGAGTACCAGTACATTATGATTTTCCTTAAAGGATCTAATTTGCTTATACCAAATCGAAGAACTTCCACCCGCACCATGCACAAACGTGACCCAAGGTGCTTGATCTGAATGAAGGTACGTGGTATAATTTAACATCGTTGTTTTCCTCTAGATACGAGTTCCGAATGAACCCTAATTTTAATCGCTGCAAATGTACCTTAATTCTAGGGTTTTTCGGTCGCCTTTTTTTTAGGCTACTTTCCATCCGTATTCTAATCCATTTTTGTGTAGGTTTTTTTTGGTTATTACCTGGGTTCTAATGACTTCCCTGAATGGTTTTCCAAACACCTAATTAAAGAGGTTCATTTGAATCATAGAACGAATTTGAGAATCCAATTCCTCTTTTGAAATTGCCGTGATATTGACTAAACGATAGGGTTCATCTCCCCAAGCTGTTTTCCATCGCCATTCCAATTGACTAATGGTTTTTTCTTTCCCATTATCAAACCACCATGCCGTTTGAAGAATTTCATTTCCCTTCTTTAATTCTGCGGTATAAATTTCAATTGAATCTACTTTTTGGGTTTTAATATTTTTAAACGCATAACCGCTACCTTTCCAACAAATAGTGGGACTATGGTCGGGACCGAAAAAATGACATGACGGTTTGATGTAGATCAAAGCATGCGCATTTTCAAACTTGATGACCTTGTTTTGGGTGATGGATTTAGAATATCCAGCTAATTCCACTTTTTCACTTTGGGGATCCAATTGGATGTTCCGGAAATGAGAACGATTTAAATTAAAGTAGGTGAGTGCCGTCAGTAAAACGACTGTTAAGCTCACCCGTAATCTAAAAGAAGGATGGGGAATAAGAGGCTCTTTTATACCATCCGTTTGAGCGCTGTATATTTTCTTAACCCTCTTAACCCTCTTAACTACCCATTTAGTCCAGAAATAAATGGGGATCATAAAATACAAGCCAAACGATAACAGTCCTAATAATTCGTGGGTAACCGTTGCCGGCCGGGACTGAAGAATGACACTAATGACAATTCGAAACAAGTTCACCAAAACGATAAAGAACGTACTCATCAAAAGGATACCTACAATTTGGGGAATCCGTAATTTTCGTTCAAACTTCCGTTCCATATGATTTATAAAAAGCAAGGTAGTAGCGTATCCATAACCTACCATGGTGAGACCCATACATTCGGGCTCGACCGAAAAACGTTGCTGATGGATCAGAATATTATTTCCATGACTGGCTACATCATTAAAAACAAAGGAAAGGATGGAAACCGCTATTTTGGTTAATCCTAATCGGACAGGAAATCCAAATACATTAAAAATAAAAGAGGAGTAAGGCGAGATCAGTAAAATAATAAATAGCGGCAGACTATTCACTTTACCCAAGTTACTTTCGATGGTAAACATTATAAAAGAAGCAAACGACAGAAAGAAAAGCAGTTGCATCTTCAGGAAAAAATACAGCACCAGAAATAAGAGACTTATCCAGGCATAGCGGACTTTCTTTTCCTCTTTCTGAATTCTAAACACAAAAGGCGAAATGCCTAGAAACACAAAAAGAGACGTGTTTGGAATTAAATAAAAAACAAGGTTTTGGTAGCAAAGTACGGTGGCTAAACTCGCGCATACAATGCTGACCAAAACCGGGTGATGATGGATTTGTTTGAAGGCTATCATTCAAATGTATTCAGACGGTTAATCCTTCTGTGATACAGGAATAGGAGGGTACATGATAAGAGAATAATTAAGGCCCATTCGTGAGGTTCAGGAACCGCACCAGCCGATTGGGTAGAGGCGTTTTTTAAACTGTTTCCGTTTTCGTCAATGCCAAACCGTTCATAATCTGCTTTGGTTTCCAGTACAATTAAACTGGAGATGGGAGAAACAATGTATGCTTCGTTCGCAATAGCGATCAAATCGTTTTCTACATAAGGTTCCGAAGTGAAATAATTACGACCACAATCCTGCATTATTTTGGTGTATGCAAACAAACGTAATAAATGATCCGGAGCCTCCGACTTGGAAGAGGTGGTCTCTCGAATAATTTGGGTATTGGAAACCGTTAATTTAACCGTGTTCTGCTTCTGAGTATCATTGATAAATACTTCTTGTTGCCATAAATCGTGGAGCTTAGCAGGAGTGCCGTGGGTGTAATGAAACACTTGAAACTCTTTGAGCGTTTTTAAATAGGGCGTTAATTCGTTGGATAAACTGAATAACTTGATGCGCGTATCTCGTTGACCTAAATACGTTTTAAGGTCTCCTATAAACTCCGAATCGGTTAAGTCTTTTAGGATGGGTGATCCTGCGGTTGATTTGCTAATCA
The DNA here is from genome assembly GCA_913062955.1 of uncultured Flavobacteriales bacterium. GTDB lineage: Bacteria > Bacteroidota > Bacteroidia > Flavobacteriales_G > Salibacteraceae > CAJXZP01. The sequence goes on from CAJXZP010000065.1 coordinate 7,678, forward strand.
CTAGAGAATGCTCCGCATCTTTCACCTCGTGGAAGGGAAATAAACTGAAATTCAGTTTATGAAGGGACTCGAAAAATTGGTCTTTATTGCTCTCGGTTAAGCGATGCAGTTGGTCGTAAAACACCCAAACTTGCTGGTCTTTCACGGTGTTCCATACCGCGTCAAACTCATTCTGGGTCCACGATTTATTAAGATCCAAATACACCGTGTGTAAAGCTGTTTTCTGAGTCTGATCTTTGCCTTCTTCCACATGATAACTATGGCCATTAAATGAAAAAGGTAAATCAGATAAAGGAGGAGCGGTGCATTGGGCTTCCCAATACGAATGATAGGCCCCTGTATATTGAAACTTATGGGGTGAAATCGCCTCAAAATAAGAGGGCATTTCAGGTGTGAAACCCGATGTAGACTTAAATTCAACCACACTGGTCTCTAAGGTATTGGATGCGTCCGGGCCTTCAAAATAAATGTTCTGCAACACCAATTTCCCATCTTCGTACTTTAAGGGCGTAGTGATGCCTATTTTAAACATACGTTCCTCATCTACGGTACATGGAAACACATATACCGTAATGGTATTTCCTTCTTGCCAATGCAGGATAGCGGGATCTCTTATTTCCACCCCTACAATGGTTGCATAAGCACTATCCGCTTTGCTTTTGGTGGTTAATCTCGATTTTTCTTCCTTCCCATCTATCCATAAAGAAAGAGAGGTCGCCACCGAACCTTCCGGTAGATGAAAAGTATACAAGGCTTCTTCTTGTTGGTTCCAACCTCTCCGTGAATCATTGTTTTTAATCCGAATAATCTTTTCGGTGTAGGCCAATCGGTAGTCGGGGAATACTTGAATATTGGAAAGTACACTCGAAGTAGAAAGGTGTTTACCCGACCATAATTTACGTTGGGTATGATGCCTTAAATCAAATTTGGATTCCAGTATTTTAATGCGATCTGCTCGATCTAAAGGAATGGAGCCCATTAATTCCGATCCAATCACTACCAAAGGATCGTGTTCTTTTATTTCACCCAGCGAACGGTTATTTCCAAATCCATCCATTCCACTAAAAAAATGGGTTTCATAGACTAAATTCCCCTTTAGAATCCTTTCGGTAAAGAAATCAGAATCCAGTTCCTGACTCAATAAAACCCAAATAGGTAGTGTGTTATCTGGCCGAGTCACAATGCTTGCTTGGGTGGTGTGAATGTATTTTTGGGTGGTGTCCCATTTAACGAGGTACATACCAAGTATCAGGAACGGAAGGATCACTCCTACGTAAAACGCCCTTTTTTGGGTCCGACTCTCGCTTCTTTTTAAAAACTGAAATAGGATGGTGGTAAACAGCATGGCTGGAACCAACAGATGGAGTCCTAAACCAAAAAAGAGCGCCCCAAAAACGGCAATAATAAATAGGGGTGCAAGATACAATGTGAAATAAAAGGTTAATACTGCGGCCCAACCTAAAACAAAGAAATTGACGATTTTCACTTTTTGGGGAAGCAGCGAATGAAAACATAAGGTGAGTAATGATAAGTGAATAACAATCAGGTATATATTCATCCAAGTACCGAATGTGGCAAAAACCGTAAATGGAATATTTATCGTAAAACAGCTAATGGAAAATAGGATCAATGCCACAATAAATTTTTGATAATTGTATTTCGAAAATCGAAACCAGTGCCGGGTAATAGGGATGAAAAAGGATCCTATAAAATAGAAAATCGAAATAATGTAGTTGATAAAAATGATGCCGTCATCTTGCCTAAAGAGGGAATTGGCATATTCGTTTTTCCCATATAAAAAGAGATGAATTCCAAAGGATATTGGAATTAAAATAAGGCCTACCTTGAACCATGTGTCTTTTAAAAGTGATTTTTGTTCGTTCATATTGATTAATTTAATGGTTGGTATGTATGGGAATAAGCTATTAATTGCTTGGTTTTAGAATGAATAAGTAACAATGGAAGCAAACCTAAGGCTCCAAAACTGCAATCTATCCCTTGCCAGAATAGGGGAACGGATCTAATATGTCCAGCTATCAGGGCCAAAGGGAAAATCAGGATGCAAGAAATAATTCCCGTTTGGGTGATCCATATATTTCGAACCGGGTCTTTAAACACCCCAATAAAGAAGATGCTGATAAGGATATGCGCAAATGCTAGCCAATCGGTACCATACGATAAAAAAGGATACAGACTATTCATGTCATGGAGTGCATGACTGACCTCGCTTAACCAGTGGTAGAGGACTCCTGGATGGGGTTCTAATGCTTTCACCAAGTAGTTTAGCTCTGTTTGCAATGGGAAAGCCGTGATGCCGCTTACTATCAATACCGTGATAAATAGAAAGCTGAGGATGCGGATTTGTGACCGTAGTTTAAATGTTTTCATTCTCTTAATTTTTAAAAGTACTTTGAATTACAAAGTTGAAACGGAAGAATTGCAGTAATCGTATTTCTTTTTTGAATTTCTTTTTAAGAGGAGAGGGAATGCCGGCATTTCGGCTCCAGCATCTGCAGCGGGACAGAAAATCGAAACACGCTTATTAATCCCAAAATTGGAAAATCCATCCTATTCTGAATTTTTGCCACTACCTAAGTTTGGTGTTACGGACTGTTAATCAATGTGTTAACGTTCGGTATTCCTATTGATATGGCATGGGTCGAAAGACAGATATAGATTTTGTATGAAACCAAACCACGCTAATCAGAGAAGTACTATTCCGTTAAAGATGAATTTCTTAAGGGGTTTTGGCTACCTGATGTTAGGGCTTTCCTTTATGCTTTTTTCCTGTGAAAAAAGGGAGGAGTTATATGCGTTTAAAGGAACGGTAACCGATATCCATGACCAACCAGTGGCCCATGCAAAGATCCAAGTATTTCATACTTCCAACGATTGGTTAACGGGGTTAAATGAGGTAGCCCGTTTTCAATCTGATCTAAGTGGCAGATATGCCAGCCGGAAAATTTATGAATCGGGTTCCTATTTTTTATTCATCGAAAAGTACGATAGCAGTAATTGGGAGTATCGGGAGGTAGAACGGGGTGTATACCCCACGGTTACTTTACCGATAGCGGGCTATCCTACCCAAATCATTCAGCATAACAGTATGAGTTTATTAGCGAACACCCAATGGAAAATAAGCAATGTATTACTAGAATACTCCGTTTCTGGGTCCGCTATAAAAGAGTGGCGTTCTACCTGGGCAGAAACAAACAATTGTAAGAAGGATAATACGCTTCATTTTGGAAAAGATTTAAGCATGCGTATCGGTGAAGGCAACTTGGTTTGTTTGGGGAAGTCGCAAAACATTTTGGGTAGTTTCGTACCGCCTCTTATTTTCACCCACTGGAGTTGTGAGAAATTATTACATACGTCTCAAAAAGTGAAAAACTTTGAATACGCCAATTGGCCTGAAATGGAAACGAAGAATGGACAAATGTACCTAGCATGCAATCGCTCCGTAGGGCAGTTATATGTTATTTGTAAGGAAAGCCCCGAGTGTAAAAAACTATATGTTTATTCCGTATTTTAGGCGTATTTATAGTCAGGGGAATTACAAATCCTGCAATTCGTAAGTAAACTTATCCCTTAGTTTCATCCTTTAAACAATCCAAATTAGTCGTCTTCTCCATCTGCATTTTCAAGGGGTTCTTTTTCTAACCAATCGATGCCATTCGCTAAGTTTACCGAAGCGAACTCTAAATGTATAACTCTTCTTTTTTGTTTCTTAGATTTTGAAGATGAATGGAGTAGTAATGGTTTCATTAGTTGGATTCCTCCCGCAGGAACTTCGCATAAAAATGGGATTGAATTCTCTGTAATGGTACTGATCTCTTCCGTGCATAGTTTTTTATTGTGAGATCCAGGAACAATTTTTAATGCGCCATTTCTACTATCCGTGTCATCTAGGTGGACTCTAATAGTAAATATATTCTTTAAGATATCTTCGGGAGGACAAACACTCGTAATATCCTTTTTTTTAGTCCAGCCCGAATAGCCTTCTAATTCTATTTTGTTCGTTACATTAACTGGAATATCCTGATGCCAAGTAACGTACCAGTTTGCATTAGGTGGTTTATCAAAATAGATCGCTTTGGTAAGGAAAGCCTTTGGATCGATGGATTGTAGGATCCGTAACAGGTTTTTATTAAATAGAAGTCCTTTCAAAGCGGGGATATCTTTCAATAAGGTTCTTTTTCCAAAAGGAAGCTCATTTGATTGCGCAAAATAAGTATCCAATTGTTTGGTGATCTTTCTTAATTCCCTTTTAGTATACACATAATTGAGTAGTCCAAATCCATTGTGTTCTAACCTCTTGGTGGCCGTTGCAAGGCCGGGTTCATTAATTTCTGTTTGGTATAAGTCAATGCCTCCTTGCAATCTATCCTTGATGTTTCGTTTTAAACGATTTGGAGAAATTACCTTAATCCCATCACCTAAACCTAGAATGTCCTTTTCTAATTCAAAATTATGCTGAACATCCAATGAGATGGTCACCCCATAATGATCCTTTTCTATGAGTTTTTGGGAAGAATGAAAGGGTTTGGTCAGCACATACGGAGCATGTTTGTGGGTGATAAAAAGAATAACTCTCTCCGGTTTCAAATTCGGTGAAACGGAAACTCCAATGGTATCTTTAAAATAATCATGGGCATTGAAATTGGTGGGTTGCTCTATATATCTAGACTCACTATTCGCTATGTGGATGATCCTATCGAGTGCTAAACTTAATAACTCGGCTCGTTCATTTTTAGAACCAAACACAAACCATCTATTTCTAAATTCTTTTAATAAATACGGATGGAAATCAAAAGAACTCTCTTGTCTGGCTTTAAATGATTGATAAGTCATATGAATGACCCTCTTTTTTATTATGGATTGATAAAGCTCATCTAAATGTTCCAGTCCTTTTAAGTTCTCATTTTTCTCAAAATCGATCACCGGTTTTTGATTCGTTTTTTTTGAATAAACGTGATCCTCCAATTTTTGAACCATGCCATCTAACTCTTTGAAATGAGAAAACCCTTTAAACTGTTTTAAAAATTCGATGGTCTCATTTAATTGACTTAAATCTTGTTCCGTTATTGGGATATTGGTAATACTATACCCATTATTCTCGTAACTGTAATATTTCTTATCCCGTACAATTATAGGTGCATTATACCCTAATTTATCACTGCGCATTAATTGGATGTCGGCTTGAATGGTTCGTTTACTCACTCCTTTTAAAATTCCTTCATGATCATATAAAGCATCAGAACAAGCGTCAATTAAATCCTCTAAACTCCATTGTTTATACCGATTTTGAAGACATTTATCTATTGTTTTATATCGAACTAAAGCGTTTCTGTTGGCCGGCATTTATAATTATTTTCAATAAAAATAGCGAATAATTTTCAATGCGCAAAAAGACTGCGCAGTACCTGAGGATATTTGTCGCAGAATTAATGGTTAAAGCACTAAATACACCTAGAAAACCCCGCTATCATTTAAAGAGGAAAGGTAGCGGGGAAATGAAATACTGGAATGGTAGCAAAGTGGGTCAATGCGCTGGACTGAAAATCCAAAGATAAAGGTTCGAGTCCTTTCTATTCCACTTAAAAGTTCTTTAAAATAAAGTGCCTTGGCACGAATGAAAGTTGATGGTTGATTTGAATAAGACCTGATTAGCGTTTCTGAATAGCGCTAAAGTATTGTAAAACGCTGTTTTATAATATGCTGATTATCACTTCAATATTAACTACCAAACCTTGTAGGTCGAGGGTTCGAATCCCTCTCTCAATTCGTTGAGATAGTTAAGTCTGGTTATAACAACAAGTAGGAAGCGTGGGTTCGATTCCCACCATACATTTAGGTTGTATGTAGCTCAGTTGGTAGAGTGCTGGACCAGGAATCCAGTGATTGGACTTAAAATCCAATTCCATCAAAAGCTGATCACTTGTAAAAAAGATCAAATGAAAATAGGGCAAAGCAATCCCGTAGAGATGATTTCGATGATCAACACAGTTGGATTGCAGGAAGAAAGAAAAGGATACCGTTCTTGAGAATTGAATTGCTTTTTTAAACGCAGACCTGAATTATTCGGATCGAAATAAGGATTAGAATCAGTCAGCAAACCGTTAAATAAACCAATTTAAGGATCAAAACTTAATTGGATTTCCGCTGCAAAAAGACGGATTGTTTTGCCTGTTTTCTATTAAAAAGAAAATGAATTGAATAAATAATAATTAAAACAAAAGGGTATGAAAAGAGTAAGGATTAATGTAGGGAAAATAGGAGTGGTTACTAAAAACGGAGACTACCAAAGAGTACTTACTGCAGGTGCTTACTGGTTAGGGTTTTCGGAAAATGTAAACACCTATGAGATGTCTAATATGTATACATCTGATATAGATTTAACCATCATGTTGAAGGATGAGAAATTCAAAGACTTGATTGAAATAGTAGAGGTGAAAGACCATGAAATAGCCTTGAAGTATGAGGGTGTTAACTTTGAATCTGTGCTGGAAGCGGGTAAATATTTCTACTGGAAAGGCTGGATGGATTTTAAATTCATAAAAGTCGACTTAAGCAAAGTTGAAATCACAGAACAAATTGATTGGGTGATATTTAAAAATACGAGTGTCGAAAAATACATCCGGTGTTTTGAGGTGCAATCTTATGAAGAAGGGGTGTTGTTTGTAGATGGGAAATTTTCAAAGAAATTAACCAAAGGAACGTACTACTTCTGGAAGAATGCCATTTCCGTTACTGTTTTAAAGACGGATATGAGACAATTGCAATTAGAAATATCTGGCCAAGAAATGTTAAGTAAAGATAAAGCAGCCTTGAGGGTAAACTTTTACACGCAATACAAGGTGACTGATGCTCAAAAAGCATTATTAGATAGTAAAGATTTCGAAAAGCAATTGTACCTCTTAATGCAATTGGCATTAAGAGAATATATAGGCACGTTGACTTTGGATGAAATGTTAGAGAATAAGGACGGGATAGCTGAATATGTTTCTAGAGTATTGAAGGGAAAAGCGAATAAATTAGGGGTAGAAGTCATTGATTGTGGCGTACGAGATGTGATTTTACCTGGAGATATAAAGACCATCATGAATCAGGTATTGATTGCGACCAAGCAAGCCCAAGCAAACACTATTGTTAGAAGAGAAGAAACCGCGGCTACAAGAAGCTTGCTAAATACTGCGAAATTGATGGAGGATAACGCCATGCTTTATAAGTTGAAAGAAATGGAATACATTGAAAAGATTGCGGACAGAATAGGTGAAATCACTGTTTCTGGAAGTGGTCAAGTAGTGGACCAATTAAAAGAAATTTTCACAAAGTGATATTTCTTAGCAAATACAAGGAGAGCAGGTTTGGGTAATTAATACTCGTTTAGGAGGGATAACAAAATTGTGTAACGCTATAATCGCAGTTCCGAATCCTTTCCTATTCCCCTAAAAAAAACAAAAATTGAAATATTTTGTATTGCGCAAAAAGAATGCGCAGTGGCATAGAATATTTGTACTACTTTAAGAAACGATACATGGAAAATAAACAAAACATAAACGGACAAACTTTAATTGACTTAGGTTTTACACCTGATTCATGGTTTAAAGATGCCATTGAGCATATCAATACAAATCAGTTATTAGCGGATGAAATGAGGAGTTACCTTGAGCAATTTAGCGCTAAACCAGTGATTCCCTTGTTCGAAAAACCGATTCCTTATTCCATTAACTTGAAAGCAGAAAATGAATTAGAATCTGAAAATGTGGATCAGGTTATTGCCACTATGAATGAGGTAATGAGAACCCCAACCGTGGTTGCAGGTTCCATTATGCCCGATGCATGTCCAACCTCCGCCATAGGAACAATTCCAGTGGGGGGTGTGGTGGTGACTAAAAATGCAATTCACCCAGGGATGCATAGCGCAGATATCTGCTGCTCGGTGATGTTAACTGATTTTGGAAATGCGGATCCTAAAGTGGTGATGGATGCCGCTTATGCTTCCACGCATTTTGGACCGGGAGGAAGAGATAGAAATGACCAGTATAAGTTTCCGACTGAATTATTGGAAGCCTTTCAAGGGAATAGTATTCTTAATGATGCGCATTTGATTCAAGTCGCCAGAAAGCATTTGGGTACGCAAGGAGATGGGAATCATTTCTTATTTGTTGGGAAGTCTAAGAAAACGGGAAATACTATGATGATTACGCATCACGGTTCTAGAGGAGTAGGTGCGAAATTATACACGAAAGGGATGAAGATTGCGGAGAAATTCAGAAAGAAATTATCTCCGGAAACCCTGAAGCAAAATGCATGGATTCCCTATGATACCGAAGAGGGTAAAGAATACTGGAATGCGTTACAAGTCATCAGAAAATGGACGAAAGAAAACCATATTTCCATTCATAATGAAACCGCTAAAAAAGCAGGTGCAAAAATTGAAAACAGATTTTGGAATGAACACAACTTTGTTTTTAAAGAGGGCAACTTGTTTTACCATGCGAAAGGTGCTACGCCTTTACATGACAAGTTTATGCCGGATATTACTGGACCTCGATTGATTCCTTTAAATATGGCTGAACCCGTTTTAATTGTGGAAGGTGAAAGCACTACTTCAAACTTAGGTTTTGCCCCCCATGGAGCCGGTCGGAATGTGAGTAGAACCAGGCATAAAAAATCGAAAGGGGATACTCCTATTGAAGAGATCTTTGCGGAAGAAACCCACGGACTTGATATCCGGTTTTTCTCCAAGGAAATTGATATTTCTGAATTACCATCGGCCTACAAAAGTGCTAAAATGGTCCGGAATCAAATGGCGGAATTCGGTTTAGGAATTGTCATTGATGAAGTGATGCCTTATGGTTCTATTATGGCCGGTGATTATGCTAAAAATGCGCCCTGGAAAATTAAAAAAAGACTAAAAATGGAACAAGCCAAAGCAAGCGGAAACGCGTAATGGAGTATGTCCCAGTTCACAGCCTGGATAGCTAGTAATAGATGAAAAAAGCCCCAAATTCCTTTGGGGCTTTTTGGTTCAGATCCCTACAAATTCTAAGACTAGCTGATACCCAGTTAGAAACTGTTTTCCCTCCACCAATAAACTCCTGTTATTCTCACAATAGGCCTCAAACGCTAATCCGAGGAATATGGAGGTGGGGAGGAGCTTATCTTTACATTTAAAAATTCGTTAACTAAATCTCGTTGCTTTGCTTTCGGCCCTTTGCGTTAACCTGATTTTACAGCTACACAAAGCACTATGGAATGGCTCGGATGGTAAATTTTTCTTTTATCCTATCCCTACGCCATTATTGTACGCCTTTCAATAGTACATTTCCCGGGGCAATTAGACACCCCGTAAAAACACGTGATTTGGAAGGGTAGGTAGTTTCCGAAAATCAGGAATTGCAAAAAAATATTGGTTATACCCTTCAGATAGACTACTTTAGAAAAATACGAGCGGACTCCCCATCGCCATTAAAAAAAGCCCCTTTCTTTTGCTGGAGAGGGGCTTTTTTGTTAATTCAATTTATGAAACAATCGTCCGGGGAATGTTTTTAAATCAATGTATAAACTTTTACCGCCTGTCACCCACGGCCCTAAACAGGTAACGGTTTCCAAACCTGAATTCTCATCAAACTTCATGGAGAAATAGTTTCCATCCTTCTTCATATCGAGTGTTCCGGTTGCGCATTTCTGGCGTTCCATATTCGTATTGGACTCAAATAAATCCAAGGTATGATTCTCGTTCACTACCAAGTGTAAAGTAACGTAGTCTCTTGGAGCTAAAAGGTCATTATCGATGGACTTCCATTCTCCAATTAACCGTTCCATTTTCAATTCTTCCATATTTCAATTGCTTCTCCAAAGCCGCATTTCCGCTATTGGAGTGTATCGATTATTATTTTTGTAGTGTTTCTTTCGGTTGCCCATAGGGCGGTAGGGGCAAAATACGAGCTGACTTTCATCAGCGTACTTGATGGCCCGGTGCCAGCTGTTTTAAAGGCTATCATCCGATTGGAGCAGGTGCTCAATTCTGAGTTTTTTTGCCCATGTAATTTCCCCAAATGTGCGTTTTTGGATCCATTTTATCGAATAAACTAAAACCGTGGAGTTCTTCGTTTTTCATTCGTAGCAGGTATAAATAATTTGTATGCGTACCAATAGTACATTTCACATGACAATTAGGTACCGAGTAAAATTACGTGATTTGAGATCATAGGTAGTTTCCGCATAGCGGAACAGGCAAAGTGGGTAAGGGTTTTGATTCAAGTCTATAGACTCGTTTAGGGTACTGATAACAGGCTCTTTCGGGTTTTAGATAAATGCGCTTTTTTGAACGACTGGGGCCTTTTGTTAGTTCAATTTATAAAACAAGCGCCCCGGGAATGTTTTTAAATCGATGTATAAGTTCTCCCCATCCATCACCCAAGGGGCCAAACAAGTGACGGTTTCCAAACCTGAATTTTCATCGAATTTCATGGAGAAATGCGCTCCTTCTTCTTTCATTTCGAGGGTTCCTGAAGCGCATTTCTGGCGCTCTACTTGCGTATTGGACTCAAATAAATCTAAGGTTTGGTTCTTATTTACGACTAAGTGTAAAGTCGCATTTTCGGTGGGTGATAAGAGGTCATTCGCTACCGATTTCCATTCTCCAATTAATCTATCCATTTTCAATTTCCCCATATTTTACATGATTCCCCCAAACAACCGTTTCGGCCATGGAGGTGTGGCTTATTCTTTTCGTGTAGTTGGTAAATGGTATGAAATCATTCATTGACACACCAATAATACATCACCTATTTCATTTCTCGTTCCGTAAAAATACGGGTTTCAAGAAAAAAGGAGCTCTAAAATAAAGGGGGTAAAGCGCTAGTTATGAAATGTTTTCAACATTTTGGCTTGCTGCGGCTCTGGACGCTGCTGTGCCTACCGAAGTACTCCGCGCTAGTTGTACAAACCGAATTTCTGAACAAGGAACAAGCTTCATGTTTATAGGTACCGAATCAAAAGAATCAGCGTCTGAGCCCGAAACGAATGGCTCCCGACTCAAAACGCTGAATACATCCAATTAAAAACTATTCGTATCGCAAGCTCTCTACGGGATTTCGAGTAGCCGCACGGTAGGCTTGAATAGAAACCGTTACCAAGGCGATTGCCGTGGCTATACCACCCGCTAAAGCGAAGATCCACCAACTAAGTTCTGTTTTGTAAGCAAAGCTCTCTAGCCAACGACTCATCGCGTAATAAGCAATAGGGATCGCTAAAACAAATGCGATAGATACCAAAATCAAGAATTTCCGATTTAATAAAACCATGATTTCCGAAATAGAAGCACCGTTCACTTTACGGATCCCAATTTCTTTTACCCGTCTTTGCATGCTAAAAGCGGCTAGGGCATATATACCTAAAGCAGAAAGAAATACGGAGATTAACGCAAATAAGGAAAGGACTTTGCTTTGCGCATATTCGGTGGCATACACTTTTTTGTAACTGTCATTTATATAACCATATACCAAAGGAAACTCGGGGTTGATTTTTTGCCAAGTGGTGTAGAGGCTAGCCAACGCTTCTTCTTTTCGGTTGGGGTCTATTTCAATCAAGAAGTTGTAGCTAAACATTTTCCGAGCTACAATAGCTAAGGGACGTTCTTCGGTGTGCATGTTGGTGTAGTGGAAGTCGGGAACTACCGCTACAATTTCACCTTCTGGAAATAGATAGGGAAGGTTAAATGATAAACGGAACGTACGTCCAATAGCCTCTTTTGGATTTTCAATACCGAGCATTTTTAAAGCACTTTGGTTTAAAATGTACTTTTCTCGATACGGACTCACTTTATCATAGAGTTCCTGAACACGATCCTGATTGTAATTTTCTTTTTGCACCAAAGTGCTAAGTTCCACGGCATCCCTTTCCCATTGTTGATCAGGAGTGTAGCCTAAATGTACCGATCCCGCTAATGGTTCGATTTTTAATGCCGAAAAGAAATTAGAATCTGTGGTTAAAATATGGATCGACTGATTTGGGTTGGGAGTTATCCCTTCCATTTCAAAATAGAAATTATCCAAAATATCACCTCCAGGTTCTTCCATTGCACCGGTCATATTAACGATAGATGGATCTTGAAGTAATAAGCTCTTAAATTCATCGTACCGTTGAACCACCGCTGTTGTATTGCGTTCAATCACAATAATATTCGCGTTTTGGGCCTGTGGATGCTGGTTATTTATAAACGTCATTTGTCGTTGCAACACCAGGGTTGCTGTAATGGCAATAACGGCTAAGGTAAATTGAATAACCAATGGCAAGGCATATAGGTGGGTTGGCGTAGGTGTTACCTGGGTATCGGACGAAATTTTAGAGGTGATCAAAGGGAATAGGGAAATGGCCGCAATACCTACTATAAATACCGCTGAAATAACGATTAAGGGCAGCATCGAATCAAACACATTTACCTGAAGATAGGAACTGAGTTTGTAAGCGGCATAGAGTCCCAGGAGAATAGTAGCCAGCGAAATCACCAAAGAGGCGAGCGCCATATCTAGCGCAATTAAGCTTTTGGTAGCCCCGTGTATCATTTTGATTTTAATGGATTTAGTTTCTTTTATAAACTGTACCCGACTCAAGTTTAAAAAGTTGAT
>CAJXZP010000066.1 GCA_913062955.1 uncultured Flavobacteriales bacterium
TGGAAACATCTTCAATACCTTTTATGAACATGACGGATAACCCTTTATTTGGTAATTCTTCCGATTTGTTCATTGCCCAAAACCCGTTTGTTAAATAATCATTTTCTACAGACGAATGACTTTGAATTTGGCCATATCCACAATGGTGATTGGTTAAGAGCAATCCCTCTTTAGAAATAATCTCTGCAGTACACCCACCCCCAAAAAGGACCACGGCATCTTTCATACTTGATTTATTGGCATCATAAATATCACCTACGGAAATTTTCAATCCTGCATTTTCTAAATCACTCGCATTGTACTGTTGTAACAATAAAGGAATCCACATACCCTCCTTTGCAAAAGAGCTCATAGATAAACCACTTATAATCAACGTTAATAAAAGTATTTTTTTCATCCTTTGTTTTATATTTATTTACAAATGCCCCACTTTCTGAGCCTTGCGAATTTAATTAAATAGAAATCATTATGACATGACATAATGGCGATTGTTTTAACCATAAATTTGTAACATGCATAGCATTGAACCACATTGGAGTTGGCGCGCTTTTTATACCGCTGAAAATGATCCGAAATCCCCATTTTTTGGTAGAGAATACAGTGAATTCGAATTCCAGGACAGCATTTATAATTTTGTGATCCATCCTCAATGGGATGATATTGAATCCCAAACATTATTTCTGAAAATTTTAATGGCCGATTATGCACAGAAATATGCCATTATTGAACTGATGGGCGAATGGAACGACACCTTATATAATGATGTGATGTTTTTAAAACGAAATATTATTGACCACTTGGTTGATCAAGGTATCACAAAGTTCATTCTAATTGGGGAAAACGTATTGAACTTTCATTATTCAGATGACAGTTATTATGAAGAATGGTTTGAAGATGTTGAAGAGGGCTGGATAGCCGCGATAAATTTTCGGGACCATGTATTGACTGAGTTTAAAGAAGGCAATATTGACCATTACTTTTTATTGGATGGTAAATTAAATGCACAAGATTGGCGAACAAATAGACCAGAGCAATTATTTAAAAAGATAGAAGCCTTAGTACAAAGAAGGATTGGTTAATTGTTTTAAAACGCCTCTCCTACCGCAATGTAAAAGCCTTCTGTTTTATTCCCCCAAGCATAATCAAAACGAATAAACAATCGTTCTTTAGGTAAGGGAGTATATCTAATACCACCCCCTGCGGTATATCGATAATTCGCATTTACATCCTCCAAACTATTTCCAATCCCCCCCATATTGGCAAATAATGCAAACGTGAAATATTTGTAAAATAATCGACTACGGTATTCTGCTTGATATACCAGCATGGTACGATCTCGATAAATACCCATTCGATACCCGCGCATTTGTTCACTCCCCCCCAAAAGAGCCATTAAATTAAAAGGAATTTTTCCGGTATGTATCTCCCCGTAAAATTGAACAGCTATTAGGTCTTTCTTTTTTGAAATGGTAAAATACTTACGGACATCGAGCTTATAATATTGATCTGAATAGGTAGCTCCCAAACCCTCCTCTGAAAACATTAATGAAAAATCAGCATACCAGCCTGAAGTTGACGACCAAATATGACTTCTACTATCATACCTAAGTCCAAGCCCTACACTAGATTGCGTACTTCCATTCGCCCCATTGTAAGTACCGGTTTCCAAAATCCCATTCTCGACAGGCGCTATATCGGATTTTTGAAAATCATACCGAATACCCACAGAAATAGAATCTGAAATTATTTTACGATACACGTTTAAATTCAGTTTAGGATAAGTTGCATCATACCACTCATAATAATCTCCAGGATGGTTATTCCCTACTCCACTAAAAAAATAGGGATACACAAAATACCCCACATCCCCAAATACACGCCAATTTCGATTCGTATACATATCAAAATTTACATTTGCCAAAATTTGCGCATTCTGAGTATAAATAAAAGAAGGTGAAATTTTTGAAACGGGTAATATTGAATCCTGGGCATCAAACTTAAAGCTTAAAATACCGACAGCACCAAAAGCGGTTCGTGTTTCGGGAGTATAGTAAATACTTGGTAAAACCTGAAATCGAATTTTCTTTTCGGAATGCTTTAATTCCTGATCCAATCGCTTTTGCAGCGCAACTGCCTCTTCTTTAGTCAGAGGACCTGTGTATACTTGGGAGTAAGCCCTAATGGAAAAAAAACCAAAAATAAGGAGTACAAACACAGGTATGGATAACGATTTCATTCCGGTCAAACTTACTAAAATTGAAAATAAGGATTTACGACAGCAGCTTATTTCTTTCTCGCACGTAACATCTCCCGTTTACCGGGAGGTCCTTGGATTCGTTCCACCTCAAAACCAATGGATTGCAAATCTCTCCGAACCTGGCCTTTGGCGGAATAAGTGACCAGGATTCCGTTGGTATCTAAACTATCAAATAACAATTGAAAAACATCTGGAGTCCACAAATGAGGTTGTTTATCCGGGCCGAATGCGTCAAAGAAAATAATATCAAATTCGCTTTGGTAACGAATGTCTTCCAAACCCATATTTCGCTTTTCTAAAGAAAAATACGTACCCAAAACACTTCGTTTCTCCCAAGGAAACTGGTGCAATTTTGTAAACACCTCTTTTTCAACAGCACTTTTACTAAAATCCAATTGCGACCAGATTTCTTTGTCTAAAGGATACAATTCAATGCTCGTTACATCCAACTTTTTCTGATGCAGTTCCGAAAATTGGTGGGCCAATAATATATTTAACCCCGTTCCAAATCCCATTTCAAAAACTCGAATCGTATCCAAATGCAGTAGTTCATCCAATCCAGAAATAACATATACATGTTCCGATTCCTGTCTCGCTCCATGTCGTGAATGATACGTTTCATTCAACGCCCTATTAAACAAGGTGGGACTCTTATCCCCTGTGGTTAAAAATTCTAATTTCATGATTTCGTATTGCCAAGTAATTCTTTTAAATGAGCCGCACTTGCAGACTGTAAGTCGGGATAAAAATCCTTAAACAAAGCATATAATTCATCTTCATGTTTAAGCAATACAGGTACCCCATCCAACATATTGGATTTAAATTTGACCCGAGAAGCTAAGCCTTTAAAAACATGGGTCATACCATCCTTATTACCATATTCAAAAAAGATATCTCGGATAATTAGAAAATCGTAAAACCCACTTGCCCTTGGAGTCATGATATCCTTTTTCCGTTTCAATAAATCATATACCTGATGGGTATACTCCCGTAAAGAGATCGCAGAGTAATCGTCAAAGTGAGAAGCTAAAAAATAATCAAAATACACATCAGATACTACTGGAGTGTACTTTGAAAAATAGGGTTGTAACAATTTATTGGTTTTCTTGACCAGGGGATGACTATCTGTAAACTCATCAATAAATTGATGTAACAATAATCCCTGTTGGACCATTTCAGGTAGTTCCTTTGGATTGGTTCCGCGAATAAAATCCCCCAAATAGTTTCCAATGGCTATGTCCTCGTTATCGCCCGATAAATGAAAATGAGCCAGAAAATTCATAGTAGATGTTATTTATTTGCCATCACTTTATCTTTTAGATGATCTACTACATCCAATCCATAAGCAACAAGCGTATCCCTCCGCATGAGTGCGGGCCGTACAAAAATATCAAATGTGGGTTTAACTTCCGCCTTATCGGCATCAATTATTTCCACATCTAGTGAGTGGGTGGAAATAAATTCTTGAACAATGTGACAATCGTGGCAATCGGCCCCTATGTATAATGTGTATTTCTGATTTTCCATTTTAGTATGTTTCTCTTTCCTATTTTAAATCTTCCATTTCATGAACAATTATGCTTCTACGATCAAAATCAATCGTTCCTGCTTCCCTTAATTCATTCATAACAATGGTCACCGTTTGACGTGATGTGGCGGTTAAATTTGCAATATCTTGATGCGTTAACTTATGTTTTACGGCAAATTCAAATCCCACTTTCTTCCCCTTGGTTAATACCAATTCTTTAATAAAGTCGGTAATTCGATCTCGAGCATCCTTAAAAATTAAAGATTCAAATCTACGTTCCATTTTTTGAAGACGTAAACCAATAAGATGGGTCATCTTCAAGTTTAAGCGAGGTAAAGACTCCAATATCCGAAGCATCTCTTCTTTGTGGATGGCACAAATTTTCACGTTGTTATCTAGAACCTGGGCAAAGTCTTGCCGGTTTTCCTGGCCTGCAATAGCCAGTTCACCAAAAATTTCACCTGGTTCCAAAATAGCTTTAATAATCTCTTTACCATCCTCCGAATACGTGCCAATTTTCACTCTCCCCTGTTTTAAAAGAAATACCACCTTAGATGGTTCCTCCGGAAAATAGATGTACTTCCCTTTAACTGGTGACTTCATTGCTGAAATCTTATCAATTCTTTCGAGGTCTTCTGGTTTCAAATCTCTAAAGATGTTGATTTGCTCCAGATGCCATAATTTTGATTCGGCTGCTGCCATAGTTCGGATTTTTATGAATAACCAATTTGGTTGTAGTTGAAAACAAAGTACCGAATTTTTCGGCTCCATCAACTCCCATCGAAGTAATTATCCGGTTATTCACTGCAAAAAAAATATAATTACTTTTTTTTAATTGTCACTAACATGACTAAACCATTAATTATACATTTGCAGACCTTAAAAAACTATTAATTTCTTCTACTCGGGTGGCGGAATTGGTAGACGTGCACGCTTGAGGGGCGTGTGTCGAAAGACGTGTGGGTTCGACTCCCATTCCGAGTACAATTAAAAGCTTCTGATTTTTCAGAAGCTTTTTTTGTATCAAATTACATTTCCACTTCTTTATTCAGTGATACCAAAAGGACGACCAATACGTGAACAATTTAGAAATTTTGGAAATCAGGTATTGGAAAAGAACGACTGCGTCAACTTCGGGATCAAGAAAATAAACCGAATGATTAACCAAAAGTGTGAAGTGTGGGCCTGTCTAACGACAGGTAGATTCGACTCCCATTCCGAGTACAATTAAAAGCTTCTGATTTTTCAGAAGCTTTTTTTGTATCAAATTACATTTCACCTTCTTTATTCAATGATACCAGAAAGCCGACCAATAAAAGAACAATTTAGAAATATTGGAAATCAGGTATTGGAAAAGAACGACTGCGGCAACTTCGAGATCTAGAAAATAAACCGAATGATTAACCAAAAGTGTATCGTGTGGGCCTGTCTAACGATAGGTAGATTCGACTCCAATTCCGAGTACAAAAAAAAAGCTTCTGATTTCTCAGAAGCTTTTTTTTTATATAATACCCATTCGTTTTATGGAATGACTGACCAAAGAACCTTTTACCATTACTAATTAATAAGGGTTAAAGGGAGTAATTCTATTTCTTTTTCAAAGTCTTACGTACCAATGTAAGCAATGCTTGTGCATCCTTATCATTTAAATGCATTCCCATCCCCACATTTTTACTGAGGTATTGAAATACAATTTGTTCATTACCTACCACCCAAAATGATTTGTTATAAACGGCTGCTAAGGAACGGTCATATTGATCCAGCTTTCTCATTTCATTAATATTTTCACGTACATATCGTTGCACTTTTCCAAATGAGAACACCGCTTTTTTAATATAAATGGCATCAGGAGCAATTTTGATCAATTCGTATCCACGTACTCTAAACAACCAACTATAAATAGATTTATATTCAAAATAGCCCCAAAAAGTTAAATACGTTAAAAAAAAGAAAAGCTGCTCGCCTTTTACTTGACCCGCACTTAAAAAATACACGACATATAAACCGGTTAAAGACCACATAATCACCCAACCGAACAGCGCATGATTCATCCAACTTTCTACCGTTCCATCAATACGAATAATGGTCTCTGCATCCTTTTTACTCACTGTAATTCTCTCACCAATAGACTGCTTCATCACTTTTTATTTTTGGAATACTTATTGTTTCAACGCAAAAGCTATTTTTGTCGTTATTAATTCATTCAATAGAATGAATATTCACCGTAAATTACGCACCAAAAGTGGCACATAAAATCGTTTTGACCATGAAAAATCAGTCTGTTATTAAGCTTATTCTAAGTTCCGCATTTTTGCTTTTAGTAATCTCATTAAATTCATTTGCCCAAGTAGCAGGGGCTAAACACACTAAGTTAGTGGACTTATTCGTCATGGGTCGTATTGAAGACTGTTTAGACAAAGCTTACAAAATTGCTGGGAATGAAAAGTATAAAAGCGAGAGTGAACCCTATTTATGGATTGCCTTGTGCTTAATTGAGTGTACGAAGGATTCGGAATTGGAAGAATTTTACCCGGAACAAAAAACAACTAAGACTGCTATTAAATATGGTACAAAGTTCAAAAAGAACGATGACAAAATAAAAAAGAAAGGTGGCGAATACATTTATGATCAAAATATTGACTTCATGTATGAACTTATTGAATTAGGATTAATAGAAGGTAAGAGTTACTTGGCCATGGACAATTATACTAAATCTTCCTATTATTACAAATTGGTGGTGAAATTGGACCCCTCAAACCAGGAGTGTAAAATGATTAACGGAGTCCTATTTCTTTATAATAAGAACAAGGAAGGAGTAGCTTTAGTGGAATCTTCCATGGACTATTTTAAAGAACAAGCCGAGATGGGTGGATATGAAGTTAACCCCAAATCAGAAAGAGCTTTTTACGATGGTTTTATGTATTATTCCAAATATTTACAATCCAAGGGTAGAAATGCGGAGGCATTTGAGGTGATTGCTTTGGCCATTAAGTTAGACCCAGAAAACGCCAAATTTATTGCGCGCTACAAACAATTAAGCGGAGAGTAATTACGATTTAACAAACTCATCCGTATGCATATTGACATTGTAACATTATTTCCAGAGATGTTTGTGGGTCCATTTTCGGAATCCATTATAAAACGTGCCATTGAAAAAAAAATGGTAAGTATTGCCTATCACAATCCACGGGATTACACCTTAAACAAACACAATAAGGTAGATGACTACCAATTTGGAGGGGGAGCTGGAATGGTGATGATGGTAGAGCCCTTAGCCTTGTTATTGGATAAATTAATGGAATCAAAAAAATACGATGCCATTATTTACATGACTCCAGATGGGAATCGTTTAGAACAAAAACAATTAAACCAATACATTTCTTTTAAAAACATCATAGTCATAAACGGCCATTATAAGGGCATTGACCAACGTATACGTGATCAATACGTGACCCATGAAATGTCAATAGGGGACTTTGTTTTGTCGGGTGGAGAATTGGCCACGGCCGTATTTTGCGATGCCTTAATTCGTTTAATTCCTGGAGCCATTGGGGATGGCGCTTCTGCGCTTACCGATTCCTTTCAAGATGATTTATTGGCCCCTCCGGTGTATACCCGTCCAGCAGATTTTAGAGGGTGGAAAGTACCTGAGATTTTAACATCTGGTAATTTAAAAGCTATAGACGATTGGCGTCATGACCAATCTGTAGAGAAAACAGAACAAAGAAAACCTTGGATGCTTGAAGATTAGACTAGGGATTTCACACAAAAAAAGTTACCTATTTCACAAAAAAAAGAAGGCAATAGAATGCATATTAATTAAAAACTTCGTATTATTGCAGCCCCAAATTTTGGGTCGAAAATTTTAAGTTTAGAAAAATGAATCCGAAAGTACAACAAGTTGCAAACAGCAATGTAGAGATAAAAGAACTTCCAAGTTTCAAAGCGGGTGATACCATTACTGTTAATTATAAAATTAAAGAGGGTAATAAAGAAAGGGTTCAACCTTTTCAAGGTGTTGTTCTTTGCAAGAATGGTAAAGGTGCAACAGCTACTTTTACAGTAAGAAAAATTTCTAACGGTATCGGTATCGAAAGAATCTTTCCTATTTCTTCTCCGTTTATTGAGGGTATCATCATTAATAAAGTGGGTGTAGTTCGTAGATCAAAAATCTACTACCTTAGAGAAAGAACAGGTAAAGCTGCTAGAATTAAAGAAAAAAGAAGATAGTCAATCCTCTTTCTATCATATTAAAAAAGCTCGAATTTTCATTCGAGCTTTTTTTGTTGGCCCTAGTTTTCGAACCCATTTCTATTAAAACAACCTACATCCCAATAAGTTTCAACCGTTTAATTTTCTTAATCGGCCCTGGACAAAATGACTGATGACAATGAACACAGGCATTCATTAGGGAGTTATAATTCCCAATTGTTCTATCCTGACTAAACGTCTCCAACTCTAGCAACCACCCCTCAGCAAACCCATAAAATGTAGCCCCAATTTCTTTTGGTTTAGTGGGCACATCTGTCAGCATAGATTCATACCCTAACAGAAGGCTATCCGGAATCATTTGGTTGGAATCTAGATATTCATTCACCAATTTCATGTTTACGTACATTTTACGCATTGTTTTGGCCAATTCACTGGGTTGATAAACAATACCTTTACTTGTGTTCACTTCTGGCTGAACGGGTACCTTTTCTGTTTTGGTTTCGGAACAAGCTAAAACAAAAAAAGCCGCTGATACAACACCAACGACTTTTAAGTACGGTAAATAACTAGTCCACATAAACGCCAGTGGCTTCGTAAGACAAGGTGAGTACAGGCTCTGTAATACTATTAATAGAATCATCAGAAGCATTTGCATCCATGGCATAATGTTTTAATTGCGCCACCGTTAAAGTATCGTAATACAAGGTACCATTCACAGTCGTTTGATGACCTTCGGAATCTAAAGGAACAAAGAAATCGTAATCTTTAAAGGATACTCTAATTTGTTTTCCTGCCGCATCCACAGTCATCCAACAACCTTTGGTTTGACACGCACCTGTAATTTCGGTACTAAACGACAATTCCGTTGGGTTACCATCAAAACTAGCCACTAACTCATTCGCCTTTTCTTGAGTCATGGCTAGAGTTCTATCAAATTCGGTTCCTGCAGAATAAGGATATACGACCACTTCTTCTGGCACTTCAGGAGTGTTATTTTCTACTTCTACTGCAACTTCTATGGTTTCCGATGGAGCTGATTCTGAACAACTAACCATCCATAAAATTGCAGGTAATACGAATAATATTTTTTTCATGTGTTGTAAATATATTTAACGGACCAAATTTAATCCATTCGTAGAATATTGGAGTAAAAACCCACCCCGATTTTCATATCCACTTTCGATTCCAATTTTAACAAACTCAAAATTCAGAGATAGACCTTCCATTTTATTCTGAGAGATGTAATCTTGCCAATTCCCTTCACTACTAAAAAACGCATTTCCAAAATACCACGTAATATCAAACCCAGAGAAAACATGAAGAGAGGGATCGGTATGGTAATTTGCTCTATACTTACCTAAAAACTGCGCAACCAAAGGATTCGAATAATCTACATATTGTTGAATGGGATAAACCACATTCAATTCCGTGAGGTAATCAAAATCAATACTTCCAAAAGACCTCCAACGATCCGTGCCTAAAACCAAAAACCGCGTGTTTTTTCCCTTAAGGCCATAAAAAATGGAAAGTGCAGAAGAAACAAAAGCTTCATCTGAACTTACAATAGCCACAATATTCATTTCACCCAACTTTAAATGGCGTGTGAAATTGTCCGAATTTGCTTGCCACACTCTATGGTTAGGAATAGAGTCTCCCGCAGAGCTACTTAAGTACTTTTGAAAAATACCAGCCGCTCTTTTATCGGTACTGGCACCACCAGAAAACAAAACTAGATTCGAATCCTTGTAATTCTCCCCCATGAATTCCGCTTCGTTGATCACCAAGGATGGTGTAGAAGGCAAGGATTTTATGACAAAGCTATTCTCTAACAATAATCGAGAAGAAACGGGTACCGGACTAATAATGGGAGTGGCGAGTGTTTTGGCATGCGCGGCCAAAATTTTAAAGTTAACTTGAAACATGGGACCAATAAACAAATGCAAGGCACTCAAATCTTCTTCCTTAATTAACCTTAAACATTCGTTTGTATCCTTTTTTGTATCAAAATAACGGGTACTCACATGATATCCTTTTTTATTTAAGGAATCGATAGCCATTTCCAACCCACGCATAAACTCTAAAGAAATTTTGGTAAGGATGTATAAGTCTTCGTTTTCCCCTGCTACTTGAGAGGCTAAATTTTTCTCATTACAGAAAGGTAAAAACACCCCTATTTTTAAAGTATCCTGAAAACCAATGGGCATTATAGAATCAGAGCTCATTTTTTCTAGATCCCTACTAACACTTACAAATTTCTTATTCGCTACCGGAATACGAATAGTAGCTCCAATTTTCAAACCTTCCACCAAGCCGTTATTTACCATTTGGATCGAATCTGGTGTAACCTGGTACAATTTGGATAAAGAGTACATGGTTTCTTTTGGTTGTACTTCGTGTAACACCAATGAATCTTCCAAGGGCACTTCGAATTCCAATTCATCCGCTCTAGAAATGGTATTCACTGCGACAGGAATTTTTACAATCATTCCTAATTTCAATCCCTCACTTAATTCTGGATTATGTAACAATAGTTCCTTTTCGGTAATTTCGTATTTTTTGGTTAATCCATAAAGGGTTTCCTTTTTTACCACCTCGTGGTATATGGTATCGGAAGAAATCCGTACGATTGCTTTTTTTGCTTCTTTGTTATTTATCTTTTTTACTGGAATTCTTAAGGTTTGCCCAATCCGAATCCCGAGATTCTCAAGGTTAGGGTTTACATTTTGAATGTCCTTTACCGTTACCGAATACATTTTTGAAATGGCATATAACGTTTGCTTGGCTTCAACGGTATGAATAATGAACTCCCCTTCCTTACTATCTACCTTTCGGGTACTTGCTCCTTGTTGTGCATAACTCGTATGTACCGACATCAAAACTAACAAGACCAATAAAACTCTTAAACTACGTAAACCCATAAATCTATTATAACCACCTATCTAATTCAATAGGATTCCAAAACTACTCCCAATAATACAAAACCAATTTTTAATGGTTTTATTCTTTTTAATTCCTTCACAAAAATGCCCCTTCGAAAATCGAAGAGGCATCGTTATATTTTTTCTTTCTAGATTACTCCCACTCTATCGTAGCCGGTGGTTTTGAACTGATGTCATATACCACTCTATTTACACCTACTACTTTATTAATAATATCATTGGATACTTTGGCTAAGAATTCATACGGTAAATGCACCCAATCGGCCGTCATCCCATCTGTAGACTCTACGGCTCTCAGAGCTACCGCATTTTCATAGGTACGTTCATCGCCCATTACTCCTACGGATTTCACCGGAAGTAACATTACTCCGGCTTGCCAAACACTATCATACAAACCACTAGACTTTAAACTATTGATAAATATCGCATCCACTTCTTGCAATAACCTAACCTTTTCAGCGGTAACATCCCCTAAAATCCGGATCGCCAAACCAGGACCAGGAAATGGGTGACGTCCTAAAAGCTCCGGAGATAAACCCATTGCTTTTCCAACTCTACGTACTTCATCTTTAAATAAACTACGAAGAGGTTCTACAATTTTTAATTTCATGTAATCCGGTAACCCACCCACATTGTGATGCGACTTGATGGTCGCTGAAGGACCGCCAGTAACCGAAATAGATTCAATAACATCTGGATAAATAGTACCTTGAGCCAACCACGTTACATTTTCGATTAAATGTGACTCTTCGTCAAACACTTCAATAAACGCATTTCCGATGGCTTTACGTTTCTTTTCAGGATCTGATAAATCAGCTAAAGCGGTGTAAAACTTATTCGATGCATCCACCCCTTTTACATTTAAACCCAATCCTTTATATTGTTCTAAAACGCTAGAGAATTCATTTTTACGTAACAAACCGTTATTTACAAATATGCAATACAGGTTTTTACCAATGGCTTTATGTAGTAACATGGCGGCAACCGATGAATCCACCCCACCAGAAAGACCTAAAACAACACGATCATTTCCCAGTTTAGCTTTTAAATCCGCAATGGTCGTATCTACAAATGATGCAGGCGTCCAATCTTGAATACATCCACAGATGTCGACTAAAAAGTTTGACAATAAAGTGGCACCATCTTTCGTATGGTAAACTTCTGGGTGAAATTGAATTCCAAAAATATTAGAATTGTCAAATTGATACCCCGCTACTTCCACATCTTCGGTACTACAAATAATCTTCGCCCCATTTGGCGGAACATTAATGGTATCCCCATGCGACATCCATACCTGAGAACCCTCACTAACGCCCTTCATCAAAATATTCTCGGTATCCACAAAAGATAAGTTTGCCCGACCATATTCACGAGTTTCCGAAGGATAAACATCCCCTCCATTCACTTGTGCTAAAAATTGAGCTCCATAACATACGCCCAATACAGGAATATCTTTAGGGAATTTATCTAATTCTGGCACCGGATTATTTTCATCTCTTACGGAAAAAGGACTTCCCGAAAGAATCACCCCTTTTAATCCCGAATCCAATTCTGGAATTTTATTAAAGGGATGGATTTCACAATAAATATTTTGTTCTCTAACACGTCTTGCGATAAGCTGTGTATACTGCGAACCAAAGTCTAAAATGATGATTTTTTCTTGCATGTGCAAATGTAAAATTTACGTAGAAATGACCTCTCTTTTTTTATAAGTATTCACATTATAAAAGGGTAATTTCCACCGTATTCTTTCTTTTCATATCACTAAATAAAACCCTATCTTTGTAGACAATACAAACTACAAACTCCAAAACCATGAGTCAAAAACTTACAAAATTACTCGCTTTTACATTTTTCATTTTTCTTTCATTGCATTCCTTCTCCGTAGACTTAACTTATTCATCTGGAGCTTGGAGCCCCAATGCGCCCAGTGCAAGTACTTCATTGGATAACGTAATCATAGATGATGTTGATTGCGTAATGCCAGATGGAGCCAAAATGACCAATTTAACCATTAATTCTGGTTCTTCAGTAACGGTTTCTACGGAAGACGTAACCGTATTAGGTAATCTGACTATTTTTGAACAAGGCTCTTACGTTATTACAGGAACAGGAACTTTAACCGTTTCGGGCACGGCATCTATCGATATACCTGGCTCTTCAAACATTGGAGCGTATCAAATCTGGTCGAGTCCATTTGCGGATGGTAGTTTAGATATACCATCTACCTTTAGTGCTACAAACCCATGCGACATTTTGGTTTATCAAGCCAGTACCCAAGAATGGAAAGCAGATTATACTACTGGTCATACCACCACTTGCGTAGGCCAATCCGTTACCTTCACTGCTTCTAGCTTAAATTCTGATGGAGCGGCAGATGGGAAATTCGATATAGGTCGTGGTTATTTTATTGCAGGATCTGCTCCTCCAACCAAAACATTAAGTAGCTCTGGATCTAACCTTAACAGTGGAAATATTTCGTTTACAGGACATTCTACTAGTATTTCTATCGCTGGAGGAAATGATTGGAATTTAGCGGGGAACCCCTATATCTCCGGTGTTGATGCCGATGATTTTTTCGCTGCTAATTCAGGAATCACTGCGGTATATCTTTACAATGGATCCTCTTATGACATCTTTACTAATGGCGGTGGAGATGTTATTCCAGCTGCGCAAGGATTCTATTATGATTTGGACACTCCAACGGATGGTACCACTACCCTGAACTTCACCAATGCGATGCGAACAACGAATAATGTTTCTTTTAGATCTTCTTCGAGCCGCCAGGTTTCCTTTCTTAGTCTTTCCGGAAATGGAATGCAAGATATGTTTAGAGTGATCATGCATGAAGATTGTGAAGACGGGAAAGACAGAAAGTATGACTCTCGAAAAATACTTAACGATACTCGATTGAATTTCGCTAGCTTTATTGAGTTCGATCCAAATAACGGTCCGGAAACAGCAGCAATCGAAGGTTTAAAACCCTTTAATGACGGGGAGACAAAAATCGTTTCTTTATTTGTACAAACAGATGACATTGGAACCTATGAGATCAACCTTGACTCTTTAGAGAATATGCATCCAGGAATGAGCTTTATCTTGGAAGATAGAGATTTAGCCATTACCACGGATTTAAGATCGTTTACGTATTCTTTTAATTCACCAATTGCGGATACTTTTAACAGTCGATTCTTTTTACACATTTCATTTGATGCATCGGTAACCAGTGTTCCGGTATTGGAAAACACCCATTTGGTATCGGTATATGTAAGTAATGAAAATTTGAATATTACCGCCTTAGGTTCTGATACTCGAATAGAAAATGTTCAGATACTTGATATCTTAGGTAAAAGTGTGTATTCAAACACCTATTCGGATAAAACAATTAGCATCCCTACCACGGGGTTAACGCAAGGTGTTTATATTGTAAAGACATTAACGGATTCAGGTTATATCTCTAGCCAAAAGATTCTGGTTCAATAGACCGAACTCAACGATAGCAAAAAGCCATTCCATTAATTGGGATGGCTTTTTTTTTGCTTATTACTTTGGCTAGGGAACCAGTAAGTAACTCCATCTAAAAACTATTCTTTACACGTACAAGGGAATAAAAACGTATTCCATTTATAATTCGACTACCCTAAAGTCCTTGCAAAAAGGTTCTGTCTCTGTCCTAATCCGATTCACAAACTCCGTCCCATAGGTAGCGTACATTTCGAAGAAATTAACGTGTCGTTCTTGATAAACGCCAAAAGGGTTTACGGCATCCCATACCTGATCCATTTTATGCATATGATCTTGGTTATGACGTTTTACGGCTCCCGATACTTTTTTACTTAAACGATCCATGGATTTCTCCATTCCTCTTTGAGAAGCCTTCAAACTTCTCTCCAATTCCGAATCATATTCAGTTAGTGATAAGCCGAGCTTCTCTAATTCCAAGTTCAATTTGATTTTCACTTCAGAAATTTTCGTTTCTAAAGGATTTACATCATTGGTAAAGCGCATCACCAAATCTTGCTTTTTACGGTAGACGTCTCGAGTGGTCCAATTCAATTCTTGGATCCGATCTATACTTTTAGGAGATAAAGTAAGAAACGAACTCCGAATCTGAACCAAAGGAAAAGGCACGTTAAAAGCTTCAAATGTTGCTTTTAACTCTAACCAATACGCTACTTCTGCCCCTCCTCCAATATACACCAGGTTAGGCAAAATCAATTCCTCATAAACAGGTCTTAAAATCACATTGGGACTAAATCTTTCCGGATGATTTTCAATCTCCAGGTCCATTTGATTCTCATCAAAAGTAATTTCGGAATTGTTCACCAAGTACCCCTGCTCCGTTTTTAGGATGCGCTCTCTAAGTCCCTGTTTAACGTAAAATAGATTAATCTCTCTAGGCGAAACTTGCGCAGAAAAGGTTTTTCCAAATTCCTTTAAGGTATTCGAAACCGTTCTAAAACTGACTTGTTCTTTTAGTTCCCGTTTCACAATAGGCGCAAACAATTGTTTTAGCTTCCTATTATTCGCATCCACAATTACGAGTCCGTAATCCTTAAACAATTCATGTACCAGAAATCGAGTGGCATCTGCTAAATTGGACTGGTTTAAATATGCTTTTCTAATTAATTCGGCCATCTCACGAGCGGATAAAGAGTCGCCTAAGGCATTGCAAAACTCCTCTACTGCAGCTTCAATGCCATCCAATGAAAACTCCCCCACCATCCCTGATTGGTCCGAATTCCATTGGATTTTTTTATCCCCTACAAATGCGTGATTAATTTCATCAAAATCATGATCTTCCGTTGCCATCCAATACACGGGAATGAAGTTCATTTTTGGATACTCTACGGATAACAGCTTAGCCGTTTGAATGGCAGAAACAATTTTATAGATAAAATATAATGGCCCCGTAAACAGGTTTAACTGATGTCCGGTGGTAATGGTATAGGTATTTCTAGAAAGGAGCAGGTCCATGTTCTTTTTAACCAATGGACTCGCTAAATCCACATATTGTTCGGTCAATACTTGAACAAGAATTTCGCGGGTTTCCAATGAAAAATCAGATTTTTCATCGATAACCTTTTGAATATTCGATGCATTAGAATCCCAATCGTAAAACGATTTAACCGTCTCCTTATTAGCTAAATAATCTCGTGTAATTTTGGATAACATTCCTACCTCGGAATATGAAATTGAGGTGCTTTTTTTTCTATCCATTTATAAATTTTCGAGATTTCTATTACGGCATAAAATTACATCAATTGTGATTTAGAAGAATTCATAATCCCCTCGATATATGTCCATTTAACGACCAAATAACATTTTTACAGTCCATTGACTAAACGGCAACGACACCAAAAAGATCATAGGGTTCGGCATCTGTAATTTTAACATTTACAAATTCGCCCACCGATAAATAATGTTCATCATCCATGGTTACCCATACTTCATTATCTACCTCTGGGGAATCATGCTCTGAACGACCTACATAGAATCCGGATTCAATTCGGTCCACTAAAACACGAATGGATTTGCCCACCTTTTTTAGATTGATTTCATGTGAAATTCCACTTTGTAGTTCCATAATGGTATTTACACGTTCTTGTTTCACTTCCTCGGGTACATCATCTTCTAATAAATGTGCCGAAGTATTTTCTTCATGGGAATAGGCAAATATTCCAAGTCTATCAAATTTAGTTTCTTTTACCCAATCATACATTTCTTGAAAGTCTTCTTCCGTTTCACCGGGATAACCCGCAATCAAGGTTGTACGCATCGCAATACCAGGAACCTTTTCACGAATATCTTTCACCAGATTAATGGTCTTTTCCTTCGTAATCATTCTACGCATGCTTTTTAGCATGGTATTACTAATATGTTGCAAGGGCATATCTAAGTAGTTACATACGTTTGCACGTTCCACCATGACATCCAACACTTCTTTAGGAAAAGCGGAAGGGTAGGCATAATGCAATCTAATCCATTCAATACCTTCAATATCACTTAAAGCACGCAACAAATCGGCCAATTGCCTTTTACCGTTTAAATCAATTCCATAATAGGTTAAATCTTGGGCAATTAGTAATAATTCCTTCGTTCCATTGGCGGCCAAATCTTTGGCATTTTTCACCAATTCTTCAATAGGAGTAGAAATATTAAGACCACGCATAATCGGAATAGCACAGAAAGAACACGTTCGATCACAGCCTTCGGAAATTTTGAAATAGGCATAATGAATGGGCGTAGTTAACAATCGTTCACCAACCAATTCCTTTTTATAATCGGCTTTTAACGTTTTTAAAAGACGTGGTAATTCTCGGGTTCCGAACCACGAATCCACATCCGGAATTTCTTTCACCAAATCATCCTTATATCTTTCCGACAAACACCCCATTACAATGACTTTGTCTACATCGCCATTCTTTTTAGCATCTACCCAATCTAAAATGGTATCGATAGATTCTTGTTTGGCATCCCCAATAAATCCGCAAGTATTAATCACCACGGTTTCGGCACCGTATTCTTCACTTTCGTGAGAAACAGAAACATTAGATGCCTTTAGTTGTCCCATTAATACTTCTGAATCAAAAATATTTTTAGAGCAACCTAAGGTTACTACATTAACGGATGAAGTTCTTTTTTTACCTGTTTTCATATTCCTTGGTTTTACTTATTCCATTCCAAATTGGCCCTCCCCATAAGAGCCCAATTCAAGATTGCAAAAGTAGCCAACAAATGGTCCAAAGTAATTCAATTCTTCGATATTTTGTTTTTATAGCTATATAGATATTTTCATCATTAATAGCGGGTTTTTGGAGGCCAAATAAATCCTTCAAAACAGACCTCCCCACCTCAAAGCCCACGTTTTTGGGCTCCCTTTAATTCTGGTTCTTTAAAACAACAAGAACGGAATTAACGATGTAGTGTACCTGATCTTCAGATAAGGTAGGATGAATGGGTAAAGAAATCATTTGAGATTGAAATCTTTCTGTTTGAACTAAAGGAACTTTGGGAAGGTGCGAAAATGCTTTCTGTTGGTGAATGGCCATGGGGTAATATAAGCGAACAGGGACTCCCATTTCTTGAAGTCTTTCCATGATTTGATTTCTGTTACCCCTAACCAAAATGGTAAACTGATGATATACGTGAGATGAATAGCTTGGTTCCACCCCCAAAGTAATAGCCTCACAAGAGGTAAAAGCCTTTTTGTAAACGGAGGCAATCGCCTGCCGCTTTTGGGTCCAATGGTCTAAATAAGGAAGTTTGACACTTAAAATTGCTGCTTGTAGGGTATCCAATCGACTATTCATCCCAATAGTATCATGCACATATTTGGCCGATTGTCCATGTTGAGCAATCATTTTTGCTTTGGCAATAAGCTCCTGGTTATTGGATACAATCGCTCCACCATCTCCAAAAGCACCTAGGTTCTTAGATGGAAAAAAAGAGATACATCCCATATCTCCCAGAGGCCCTACTTTTTTCCAACTTCCTTTAACTTTACATTCCGCCCCAATAGCTTGTGCGGTATCTTCAATTACTTTTAAATGATAGGAAGCCGCTAATTGCATTACTTCTTCCATATTTGCAGATAGGCCAAATAAATGGACGGCAATAATGGCTTTCGTCTTTGAGCTAATCTTTTGTTTTGCATCTACTAAATCCATAGTAAAAGTAGCATCTACATCTACAAAAACCGGGATTGCACCTATGCGTTGAATCACTTCCGCAGATGCAAAATAACTAAAGGATGGTACCAGCACTTCATCGCCTGGAACAATGTCTAAAGCTAAAAGAGCTATTTCAAGGGCATCGGTACCATTGCCTACACCCAACACCTCAGCATTCAAATATTGACCCAATTCTTTTTCAAACGAAGCCACTTCTGGTCCATTAATGAATTGTTGGTGATCCATCACTTGGGCTACCGCTTCGTTCAATTCATCCAGAATTGGTGCATGTAAAGCGGGCAAATCAATTATTTGAATGTCTTTTCTCATAAATGCTTTGATCCTGAAATAAGGAAAACCATCCCACTAATTTTTTTAATACTATAACTAAGGTTTGTATCTAATCCCTATGGATCTTTCGATTCCTTACCCAAACAAAGAATCTACAAATTCTTTTTTATTGAATACCTGTAAGTCCTCTATTCCTTCCCCTACTCCAATATAACGTACTGGAATACTAAATTGATCTGAAACACCGATGACAACCCCTCCTTTTGCAGTCCCATCTAATTTGGTCACTGCTAAGGATGAAACTTCTGTGGCCTCGGTAAATGCTTTGGCTTGTTCAAAGGCATTCTGTCCGGTAGATCCATCAATGACTAACATCACATCATGAGGCGCATTCGGCAGTACCTTTTTCATCACATTTTTAATTTTACTTAATTCATTCATTAAGTTAATCTTGTTATGTAACCTTCCTGCGGTATCAATAATGACTACGTCTGCACCACTCGCTCTTGCACTTTCTACGGTATCAAATGCTACAGAAGCGGGATCCGCTCCCATCCCTTGAGAAATGACCGGTACACCCGTGCGTTCACCCCATATTTTTATTTGATCTACTGCAGCTGCTCTAAAAGTATCTGCTGCACCAATCACAACCTTTAATCCCTGTAACTTAAATTGATTTGCCAACTTCCCAATAGTGGTGGTTTTACCCACACCATTAACACCAACGACCATAATAACATAAGGACCGTCTACTTTTGGAATGGTGAACTTGGACGATTTGTTTTCTTCTTTATCATCCAAAAGGGCCGCAATTTCTTCTCTAAGAATCCGCTTTAATTCGGAAGTACCCACGTATTTATCCCGCGCTACTCTTTCCTCAATTCTTTTAATGACTTTCAAAGTGGTTTCTACCCCAACGTCAGAAGTCACTAAAACTTCCTCCAAGTCATCTAAAACTTCCTCATCTACGGTGTCTTTACCGGCAACGGCACGAGACATTTTTGCCAAAAAACCTTCTTTAGACTTCTCCAGTCCTTTATCTAGTTTTTCTTTCTTATCCTTTGAAAAAATATTTAACCAAGCCATAAATTTATTTTCAATTATTGAAACTTAATAAAATGAAAGTCGCCTCAATTGGAACATTAGGTGTAAAATCGAAAAATATAAGACGAAATTTACAAAATACTACGATAGACCCAATTCGAATGGGACAAATATTATCTAAATTAAAATCTCAAAAAATTAATAATGTAATTATGGAAGCATCTAGCCATGGTCTAAGTCAACATAGGTTAGATGGTTTAAAGTTTTCATCAGGTATTTTCACAAATTTATCTCAAGATCACCTAGATTATCATAAAAATTTTAAAAACTATTTAAATGCAAAACTTTATTTATTTGAAA
>CAJXZP010000067.1 GCA_913062955.1 uncultured Flavobacteriales bacterium
CGCATATCCCGATCCAAAGTAATGTGTTTTTCAATAATTTCAGCACCTAAGGTAACGGCAGCCACTGGAATTACAATACCAATAGAATGATCCGAATATCCAATGGTATAATCTGAGTACCTTTTCTTTAGGTAGGGAATTGTTAGTAAGTTGATGTTTTCATAATCACTTGGATATTGGGATAAACAATGTAAAATGGAAATATCGTTATGGTGTTTTGTGAGTACCTCTAGCGCATCATCCAGTTCTTTTGGCCCACCCATTCCAGTAGATAAAATAATTGGAATTTTGGTTTCTGCCAAAACATTCAATAGCGGAAGATTGGTTAAATCTCTAGAGGCAACTTTGAGCCTATCTGGCTCAAAAAGCCGAAACATAGACGTACATCCCACACCACATAAGGTTTCAACAAAGTCCAATCCCTTTGCTTTCGTATATTTATAAATTTCAAAGTGTTCCTCATCATTTAACTCCAGGGCTTCTCTATGTTCACCATAAGTATGACCAAAAGAGTGTTTGGAGGAATAAGGTTTGGCCATAGCAGAAGCAGATAACTCTTCTTTTAAATCTCTCTTTGTTAATTTAACAGCATCCATTGATTTCAGCTCCCTATTAAATAAAGGGTCGCGTACAGGTTTTGCTGCTCTATCAATAATTTCTTTTGCAATAATGACTGAACCATTATGGTTTTGGCCAATTTCGCCTATTACGTATATTTCTTTCATCGTTATAACTTCTATTTTTCCCAACGGGCTATTTCCCTTTTCATCATCTCCGAAACGCCCGGGTTTTCATCCACGTACTCGATAAGGTTTTTGGGAGTCATTTCTAACTCCATATCCTTAAAATTGGAATATATGGATTGAAGAATATTAAAATCCTCCATCGAATCTAATGTAAATCTAATATCTTTTTTGTTCCCCCAACCATAAGGTAGCTCGTGTATTTCAACTTCAAAATGATTTGCATTCCCATATATGAAATTCGTAACATGTTCCATAAACAGTTTTTTCTGTGTAAGTTTCTCTGCTTTTACCAAGGCAGCAGCGCTTACATATTCCGCCCATAATCCAAAATGCGTTTTTATCGTGGGGTGAGTAGCCGAAATTCCAAAACCAATATAATCGGCTTTCGATTCCGATTGCCAATTCAAAAACTCATTAAACGAATCTACATCCAGAAAAGGGTTGTCCGCACAAACGCGAATAACACCCTCCAGTTCGAAAGCTTTAATTATTTCGGTAAAGCGGCTCAATACATTTTCCTCACTTCCACGGAAAACATTCACCCCTAAACTTTCACCTATAAATACAACCTCATCATCCTTTTCATCCACGGTAGTGGCCAATATTATTGGGATATTCGGATACTTAATGGCAATCCGTTTAATAATTATTTCAAGGATACACTCCTTATTAAAAAAGGGCATAACGACTTTTCCAGGTAACCGAGTGGAACCTTTTCTTGCTTGAATAATAACACCTATTTTCATAAATCCAATTGACTACAAAAGTAATGGCCAGAGACAATAATTGATACAAAAATCAACAATTCCTTTTGTTCAAAAAAAACCAACTTTTTATAGGGAAAGAACCCCAACCTAATTGTTACATTTGTTACTAGGGTTTTTATTTTTTAATAATCCTCTCCATTTACATGTCGGAAAAAAAACTATCAAAAAACATCATTATTTACGGATTAAGTAACGGGATTAAATCACTTGTTCCCTTTATCATGCTCCCTGTTTTAACAACTTATTTATCCGCAGAAGGTCTTGGATTAATCTCGATAATTGAAACTTCAATTTTATTTGTAAGTCCTTTTATTTTACTCAACATTGATGCAGGAGTCCGGGTGGAATATTTCAAACTAAGTAAATCGAATCTCGCTACTTATTTAACAAATGGCTTGTTGCTCTCCCTCTGCTCTTTTTTACTCATAAGTGTCCTATTTTTTTTTCTCAGGAATTGGATCAATCAGGTACTAGAAATCCCTGTAGCGATAATATTACTGCTTCCAATATTTGTATTACTGCGACTCATACCCTCCCTCGTTTTGGTCATCTTTCAAGTACAACAAAAGCCAGTCCATTATTTATTTTACAGCTTAGCACAAACCCTAATCGATTTTGCGTTATCCGCATTATTTATAATGATATGGCTGAGAGGATATATTGGACGACTTGAAGGCACTTACCTTGCCTTTTTTGCAGCGACACTAATTGGGTTAGCAATAATTACAAAAATGGGATATTTTAAATTTTCAATTTCTCTATCCAAAATAAAACAAGTCCTGCGTTTTGGGGTCCCACTAATTCCTCATGTTATTGGAGGAACAATAATTGCCATGTCTGATCGTTTCTTTATTTCCCATTTTCTGGGTAATGAAAGGGTCGGGATCTATACGGCCAGTTACCAGGTGGCGGCACTTATGTTACTTTTTAGCACCTCTGTAAATCAAGCATGGAACCCTACCCTGTTTAAGATGCTGAGTGAAGGGAAATTTCCTCAAATAAAAAAACTATCAAACATACTTTTAGCTGCTTTTGCCTTAACCGGAGCCATTACCTATTCTTTGAAAGATATTTTATTCCAAGTATTGATCGACCCAGAATTCAACGAAGCTAAACTTTATTTTGGATGGCTCTTACTGGGGTTTGTATTGCAAGCCTTTTATTTTGTGTTTAGCGGCTTCCTTTTTTATTATAAAAAAACAAAAACACTTGCCTCCATTACCTTTTCAGGTGCGATCGTAAATTTAGTATTGAATTACGCCCTTATTATTCCATATGGGGTTTTGGGAGTAGCTTATGCAACGGCAATAACCTGGCTTCTATTTTTATTGGCTACCTTCGTTTTATACAAAAAATTGATACGAATTCATGCGTAACTTATTGAAAAACATTATCCGTTCTTTTTCTACTTTACTTGTAAAGCGAACTGTAAAAAGTTATGGGAAATCCCTTAAGGTAAACTTTTACTGTAAGTTGACTCCCCAAACAATTATTGGAGATTATTGTAACTTTAACGGGCTCCATATTCACGGACATGGAAAAGTAACCATTGGAAACTATTTCCACTCTGGTAAGAGTATCTTAATAGTGAACTCCAATCATAAGTTTGAACATGCCAACGCTATTCCATACGACTCAAACGAATACATCCATAAAGAGGTAGTTATTGAAGATTTTGTTTGGGTGGGAACTAGAGTTACAATCTTAGGAGGCGTGACCTTAGGAGAAGGTTGTATTGTTCAATCGGGGGCTGTAGTTGTAAAAAACGTACCGAAATACGCGATCGTTGGAGGTAATCCTGCTCAAGTATTCAAAACCCGAAACATACAGGAATTTGAAAAACTAAAAGCTGAACAGAAATTTTGGTAGATTTAAAATTACAATATCAAAAAGGATTAGACCAATCGGGTAGATCTGTCATTTTTCAAAGTGTAAAATGGTTAGATATCGTTGCAGGCAAAGACAATTGGATCCCTCTAATTGCAAATAAGGGGGCTCAAATTACTGCTGTAATGCCTATTATTTTCAACACGAAATTTGGGATCAAACAGGTAACTATTCCAGCTCTGACTCCCTATTTAGGCCCTATTTTCAATTACCCAAATGATTTGGCAGAAAAGAACAAGTCTTCCTTTAATCA
Source organism: uncultured Flavobacteriales bacterium (assembly GCA_913062955.1). Taxonomy (GTDB): domain Bacteria; phylum Bacteroidota; class Bacteroidia; order Flavobacteriales_G; family Salibacteraceae; genus CAJXZP01. The sequence continues at coordinate 3,654 of CAJXZP010000067.1, forward strand.
AAAAGCTTTAGCTGAATTAATTTCTCAAATTCCAAAAACAGACCGTTTTATAACCCATTGTGATTTCAATTTAACGAATTGGCTTCCATTTGCGTGGAATAATTACCAACAAACCACTCGTTATTCTTATTTACTGGACACCAGTATCGAGGTTTTAGAGTTATTCAATAACTTTAAAAGCAATATAAAAAAAGAAATAAAGAAGGCTGAAAAAGGGTTTTCAATAAGCATTGCTCATTCCACCAAAGAATTATTTGACTTATACGAAAAGGATTTCAAAAGAAAAGATGAAAAAATTCTTTTTGAGGCCAGATTAATAGAGCAACTTCATCAAGCCTTTAGTCCATTGGAAGACCTTACTATTTTGCAGGCAAAGAATGAAAATGGAGTTACCATTGCCTCTATTTGCCTAGTGAAAGATTCCAATTTCCTACACTACGTTTTAGGTGCTGTAGATATTGAATTTCGCAACAAAGGGGTTATGTCTTTACTTTTGTGGAAAGGAATTGAACTAGCCAAAGAAAATCGGCTTACTTTTAATTTTGAAGGAAGTATGCATCAAAATATTGCACGTTATTTTGCTTCTTTTGGAGGACAGCTGACTCCTTACTTCCGAATAACCAAGGTCAACCACGCGGTACTCAAGCACATTTCTAAATTTCATTACTAAAAGGCAAAGCCTCCTTCACCATTTTTTCATATACAGGCTTCCACCCTTTCCATTGTCCCCATTCTGAAAAACTATCGTTATGCCACAAACTCACAAAGGTTCCGTTATGTTTTTTAACCTTATCAATGTACTCCTTAAAATACGGAAAAGCATTATCGTAATCTTCTTTAAAATAATACTTAATCGTAGCCTCCATCAGATAAAAGGGGTAAATCGTTAAATGTGTTGGAGCATCATAATCAAGATCATAAAACTTAAAAGGGTGACAGACACCAGCTCTGAATCCCATTTTGGACGCATACCCCATGGTATAATCCTCGGAAACCCCATTTTCAATGAGCTCACGATAGGATGAAGGCATTCGGAGCTTAATAAAATGATACCGACTTTTAGTTACTGGCTGATGGATAAGTTTGGCCAGTCTAGAAAATTCCACATTCAATTTTTCTGGTTTGGCATGCGAAGCATAAGAGGGGTGTAACCCTACATCGGCATAATCATTGACCCCCTTCACCAGGGATTGTAATTTATTACTGGAAACAGGGATGCTTTTATCGTTTACATCATAATCGCCTACATGAAAAAAGAATATGGAAGTTAAATTATGCTTACGATGCAAATCCAATACAAAATCAAAAGTATCAAATGGATCAGGAATTAATCCTGCGTAACATTTTATTTTCTCAAAAAAAACGCGCCATTTTCCAGTTAAAAAATCCTTTCCTAAACCACCAATAGCCCTTATCGGCCCCTTTTCCTTATACGCATACGCATAATCCACATCAATGGTATTAATAAATTTAAAATTTGGCAATTTAAATTCTAAACGGGAGTATTTTTTTTGCAATACTTCTTGAAAATAATCCACCCAAATATTAATAATAGGCTGGTTTAAAAAATCATTTTTATAAGCTATACTAAATTCTGGACTAAACCGATCATGCTGATCTCGTTGATGAGGCAAGTATTCTTCGTAACGACTTATGAGAAAAAAAGAAGCCGCAAAAATATCGAAGGAAATGTCTGCTCCTCCATTTTCAAAAACCGTAGTAAAATCTCCTTCTTTATTAATTTTCAAACTTTGTTCGCTGATACCCTTTGAAAACAAAAGTTTTTCTGGCACTACCTGAACTCCGGCAACATCCTGATTACTGTAATTAACAATAAATTCTTTGGTATAAACCTCATCCCGATTGGTTATGATTTCTGAATCCAATCCTAATAAATCACCAAATATGTATTCCGTAATGTATTTTAACCGATTGGAAGTACTGGTACTGTAAATATAAATCTTCAATTTTACTATCTTAACATGTCCGAATCGGCAAAGCTATAGTAATCTTCATCACCAATAATAATATGATCCAATACTTTTACATCTATAAAATGGGATGCTTCAATAATCTTATGTGTTAGCTGTTTATCCGCTTGACTAGGTAGAATATTTCCAGAAGGGTGATTATGCGAAAGAATTATTCCGGAAGCCAATTCATCTATGGCTTTTTTCAAAATAATACGCACATCTGCAACCGTACCACTTACGCCACCCGAACTAATTAAATGCTTGGATACAATTCGATTATTCTGATTTAACAATAACACCCAAAATTCCTCCACAAATTTGTCGGCCATAACCGGATACAGGAAGTTATATGCATCCCTACTACACGAAACTTTAATTTTTTTAACTAACACTTCCGACTTACGCCTACGCCCTAACTCTAGAGCTGCAATAATTGAAACGGCCTTCGCTTCACCTACTCCTTTAAATTGAACCAAATCTTTCACTGATTTTTTGCCCATTTCATTCAAGCTATTCTTATATTTTGAAAGAATAAACTTACTTAGTTCCACCGCGCTTAACTCTCGGTTTCCTGATCCTATAAGAATAGCAATCAATTCCGCATCCGTCAATGCACTTCTTCCCTTTTTAATAAGCTTTTCACGAGGACGGTCCTCCTCTGCCCAGGATTTAATACTTAGTTTAGGTGGATATGTTTTCACCCCCTAAAAATAAAAAAATAAAGGCATAAAAAAACCTCGACTAAACAGTCGAGGCTTCTATATTTTGTATTATTCTAAAAATACTACGCTAAGTTGTTTACTAAAATCGTTAAAGACGATTTCAAGTTAGCCGATTTATTTTTATGAATAATGTTTCTTTTTACTAATTTATCAAGCATTGCTACAACTTTAGGAAGAGAAGTTTGAGCTTCTTTCTTATCAGTAGTTCCTCTTAACGCTTTAATCGCATTACGAGTAGTCTTATGGTAATACTTGTTACGAGCAGTTTTTACTTCTGTCTGTCTGATTCTCTTTAAAGATGACTTGTGATTTGCCATTATACTTGTGTTATAAAGTTCTTTTCAATTTTTTTGAAGGATGCAAATGTAAGGTATTAACTCCATATACAAACCCTTTTAAAAAAGAAAACCTCATTCCTGAGGTCTTCTTCATTTTGTAGTCCGTAGGGGAATCGAACCCCTGTTACCAGGATGAAAACCTGGCGTCCTAACCCCTAGACGAACGGACCATTTTTGCTATTCCTCTTTCGAGGTTTTCAGCATCCCTTTCGGGGCGACAAAGGTATAATTAAAATCTGTTTACGCAATGCATTTTCACGAAAAATATTAAAAAAAATTCATTTTTATTTTAATCCTTTAGAATCCCGGCTCATTCGAAACCCTAATCGCTTAGACGTCACTGTTTTCTGGTCTTTCGACAATTGTTGCATTTCTGCAACCGTAACAATTTGACTCTTTAAAAAGTCTGGAGTATAGAGATCAAAGTCCAAAGCAAACTTAATAGATGATTCAATTATACTGGTTAACAAATCTTTACCGACAATCTGGGTCGAAAAGTCTGCATACTTATAGGACAACTCATCCTTACCTTCCACAAATAAATGCTTCTCTTGGTTCACAAAAATTCTTGAGATTAAAAATCCCATATCATTTTTCCGATTGTACTTGAATGAATCGGATAAAAAATTATACACGTTTATTATGCCGCAATACGCTCGTGTACTTTTCTGAGTAACATAGGAGTGTTTATGAATAGGATGGGAGTCTTCAAACGAAAACACATTCGAGTGCATTTGAAACAACAAGATATCTCCACCAAACCCCAGAGAAGCACCATAAGGACCATGATCCTTATAGTTAACTACCACTCTTTCGTCCACCTCATTTAAGAACGTTTTGTATTCAGAGGCTATTTCTTGCAATACCTCTTTAACAATAGCAAAAGACTCAATAGTCCTTTGATTCACATCTTGCTTTAAACAAGTCTTACTCTTTAATGATTCAAAAATATCTTGGCGAATACTCATCTATTAATAGGCCTTTGCGAAAACCACTCTTTTAGAAGATGGATTTCCGGTTAAAATACATTTCCCCTGCTCTTCTAAGGCATCCAACGGAATACATCTAATAGTGGCCTTCGTTAGGTTTTTAATTTTTTCTTCCGTTTCAGCGGTGCCGTCCCAATGCGCTTCTACAAAACCACCTTTCTCACTATTAATGATTTCCACAAACTCATCCCAGGTATCGACTTGATGCGTATTTTCAATTCTATACTGATTCGCTCTTAAGAATAAGTTTTCTTGGATCTTGTCCATTAATTCCGAAACGTAATCAACAACTTCCGTTTGTTTAACCGTTTCCTTGGATAAGGTATCCCGTCTAGCCACTTCCAACGTTCCATTTTCAAGATCACGAGCACCGATGGCCAATCGCACAGGAACTCCCTTGAATTCGTAATGTGCAAATTTCCAACCTGGCTTATGGGTATCTCTATTATCAAACTTAACCGTTAAGCCTTTTGCCTCTAATTCTTTCTTTAATTTAAGAGCGACTTCACTTACGGCAGCTAATTGCTCCTCATTTCTATATATAGGTACGATAACCACATGAATGGGTGCTAACTTTGGAGGCAGGACTAATCCGTTATCATCCGAGTGTGTCATTACCAAGGCCCCCATTAAACGAGTAGAAACCCCCCAAGAAGTAGCCCAAACATATTCTTGGGTACCTTCTTTGGTTGCAAATTTCACATCAAATGCTTTTGCGAAATTCTGACCTAAGAAATGTGAAGTACCTGCTTGTAGTGCTTTTCCATCCTGCATCATAGCTTCAATACAATACGTTTCTAACGCACCGGCAAACCTTTCACTGGGTGATTTTAATCCCTTTAAAACGGGCATAGCCATGAAATTTTCGGCAAAATCACCATATACGTGTAACATTTGTTCTGCTTCAGCTACAGCCTCCTGGCTAGTGGCGTGAGCGGTATGTCCCTCTTGCCATAAAAACTCTGAAGTACGTAAAAACAAACGAGTACGCATTTCCCAACGCACCACATTCGCCCACTGATTGATTAAAATAGGCAGATCTCGGTAACTTTGAATCCATTTTTTATACGAATTCCAGATAATGGTTTCGGACGTTGGGCGAATTATTAATTCTTCCTCCAATTTTGCATCCGGATCTACCACCACAGTTTTACCGTCTTCCGCTAATTTTAATCTATAATGGGTAACCACGGCACATTCTTTTGCAAAACCCTCAACGTGTGCGGCTTCCTTGCTCAAATACGATTTAGGGATAAGTAACGGGAAATAGGCATTCTCATGTCCCGTTTCTTTGAACATTTTATCTAATTGCGCTTGCATTTTTTCCCAAATGGCATAACCATAAGGTTTGATAACCATACTACCTCTTACATCAGAGTTTTCTGCTAAATCAGCTTTGACCACCAATTCATTGTACCATTTTGAATAATCCTTCGCTCTCGAAGTAAAATCTTTTGCCATTGTAATTCTTTTATGAAGTAGACAAAAGTAAGTATTACTAGGCCTTTAATGGATACATTATTTAAACCGATTATTGGATAATAAAACAAGCCAAGGGGTATAGGAGAAGTAATTCAGTCAAAAAAACAACCTTTCGCCATAGAACACGTCTATTCAACTAATTATCCCTTCGCAACAATTCTTTAGCTATCTAATAGCTCTTAGTGATTTAACAAAAAAAGGCCTCTGGAATCCAGAGGCCTTTTAATTTTTCAAAGAAAATTCTATTTAAATAGAATCTCTAAATTTATCTTGTTCTTCCATCGCCAAACCTTGATCTACCAAGATTCTACCCGAATGTTCATCTACGATAATCTTCTTACGTGCACCAACATCCAAAATTCTCTGTGGTGGAATTTCAATATATGAACCACCAGCAGATGCTCTATCAATAGGAACAACAGCCAGACCGTTACGTACTTTGTTCCGAACTCTTAAATAGGCTTTTAACAACCTTTCCTCGATATTGCTTTGGGCTTCTAATGATAAAGTTTGAAGTTTTCCTTCTTCCTTTTCAGTTTCACCAACAATACCATTAAGTTCGTCTTTCTTATGCTTCAATTCCGATTGGTTATCCAACAATTCTGCTTGAGCCACTTCCAAAACTTCCTCTTTGCTTGCAATACGAGCTCGAGCTTCTTTTGTTCTTTTTTCAGCCAATTGAATTTCTAATCCCTGAAATTCAATTTCTTTGTTTAAAGAATCAAACTCACGGTTATTTCTAACATCGTTTTGCTGTTCTTTATACTTCAAGATTGCCGCTTCAGAATCCTTAATCTGAATACCTTTATCCGTAATACTTTGATCTAATTCACTTCTTTCCTCTTGCATTTTAGCAATACGAGTTTCCAAACCGGCTATTTCATCTTCTAAATCTTGAATCTGAATAGGAAGCTCTCCTCGAATGGTTTGTATCTTATCGATTTCAGAATCGATTAACTGCAATCTGTAAAGTGATCTTAATTTATCCTCTACTGACATAAGTTTAGGATCTTTCACTGCTTTAGCCATATTTTATAAATAATTAACCGGATTGGTATTTATTGCCGAAATTCGGACTGCAAAGGTAGAAAATTTTTGCGAGAGTATTTCGTATAATAGTTCACTTGTGTATTGCTCACTTTCAAAATGCCCAATATCCGCAATAACCAACTGATTTTCAGAGTCAAAAAACTCATGGTATTTAAAATCCGAGGTTAAAAAAATATCTGCATGCGCTTTTTTAGCTGCAGAAAGCAGAAAACTTCCTGAACCTCCGCATATTGCAATCCTTTTCACCATGGATTTTACAGGCTTTGTATACCGAACCACTCCGGCTTTCATGACCTCCTTTATTTTTGATAAAAACTCAAGGGTTTCTTGTTCCTGATCAATTTCACCAACCACGCCTAAACCCTGAGTAGGATGTTCATTCTCTAATTTGAAAAGAAAGTAAGCTACCGATTCATAAGGGTGCGTATCCAATAGTACAGATATCACCGCTGATTGATCATCCACTGAAAATACTACCTCCACTTTTATTTCCTGCTCCTGATGTCTTTTACCGATTTCACCTACATGCGGGTTCGCTCCTGCATTTGCTAGGAAAGTTCCCTTTCCTTCAGTCACGAAGCTACATTCTGAATACTTACCTATAGATCCGGCACCTGCTTTAAACATGGCCTCCATAACCGTTTCGGCATCTTTCCCAGGAACAAAAGTTTCTAACTTCATGAGTCTTCCACCTTTAGGACTCAACACTTTTAAATTTCGAACCCCCAATTTTTTCGCTATTTTCCAACTCACCCCATTTTCAACACTATCTAAATTGGTATGTGTCGCATAAATGGCAATATTGTTTTGAATGGCTTTAATTACCGTTCTCTGAACATAATCTGAGCCATTGAATCTCTTTAATCCCTTAAACACGATAGGGTGATGTGCGACAATTAAATTGGCACCTACACGAATAGCTTCCTCTACCGTTTGCTCTACACTATCCAAACAAACCACAATACCAGTAACCGTTGCATTATAGTCACCTACGATCAAACCCGCATTATCATAACTTTCTTGAAGTGAACTTGGAGCTACACGATCTAAAAAGGAAGTCACCTCTTTTATTTTGGTCATTTGGTCCTTGATTTAATGTTTCCTCAAAACTATAATATTAGGCAATAAATCTATCATATTCTTTGCCCAATATTGCGTAATTTCGTCCTTTCCATGTCAAAGATTAGATTAGCACTTTTTCCGTTATCCATAGTATACGATGGGATTACAAGATTTAAAAATTTTTTGTATTCCTCGAATATACTTTCATCCGTGAAATTTGACATTCCAGTTATTATTGTTGGCAATCTATCCACTGGAGGTACTGGAAAAACCCCGCATACAGAATTTATAGCTAAGCTCATCAGTCCCATTAACAAAACAGCCGTCCTTAGTCGAGGTTATGGTAGAAAAACTACGGGTTACGTATTTGCAAACAAAGATTCGATCGCAGAAGAAATAGGAGACGAGCCCTTACAAATTTCTCGTAATATTTCGAATATTGATGTGGCCGTTTGCGAGGATCGAATCACCGGAATTAATCGATTAATGCGCACTCAATCATCCGAAGTCATTATTTTGGATGATGCTTTTCAACATCGAAAGGTCCAGGGCTCTCTTTATATTTTGTTGACTACATATTCCAAACCATTCTATGACGACAAGGTTCTTCCTGCGGGTGATTTAAGAGAAACCTCTAAAAATAAAAACAGAGCAGACATCATTATTGTCACAAAATGTCCGAGCCACATTAGCGAAGCCAAAAGCTTAGAGATCATTAAAAAAATCAAACCGGGTTTAAATCAAAGGGTATTTTTCTCAGAAGTAATATATGACAAACCGAAACCATTCTTTAACGGGTTCGATTTTGAAAAGGTAAAAAACACCATACTCGTTACTGGAATTGTTCAACCTAAACCCCTTGAAAAACACATTATTTCGATGGGAAAATCCGTCCAAGGAATATCTTTCAAAGATCATTACGATTACACTTTGGATGATGTTAAACAAATGGCATCGAAACTATTTTCCCTACCAAAACATTCAGCCATTATCACTACCTCTAAGGATGCGGTAAAACTCCAACCCCTGGTTAAAAAATTAGACTCCAGCATTCCCATTTTTGAAATACCTATAACCATTTCAGTCCTATTTGATCAGGAAAATGAATTGAAACAAATAATTACAGACCATGTTAAAGGAAATTAAAGTCGCAGCAAAGTACATTTTAAATAAAACCAATTTATCTCCCAAAATTGGAATCATATTAGGAACAGGACTAGGGAGTATCGCAGATAGCATCAAGAAAGAAATTGAAATTGATTATAGTGAGATTCCTGGCTTCCCCTTATCGACTGTAGTTGGTCATAAAGGGAAGCTTGTCATCGGATTAATTAACGGAGTAGCAGTTGTTGCCCTGCAAGGCAGATTCCATTTCTATGAAGGATACGACATGAACAAAGTAGCTTTTCCAGTAAGAGTAATGAAATACCTGGGTATTGAAACATTAATTGTATCCAACGCTTCCGGAGGATTAAACCCCGATTTTGAAATTGGAGACTTAATGGTAATTAATGACCATATTAATTTATTTCCCACGAATCCATTGATTGGGCCAAACATTGCAGAATTGGGTCCTCGCTTCCCTGATATGAGTGAGGTATACAATCCAACATATATTAAAAATGCGTTTGAAATAGCCAAGACCCACCACATCAAGTTACATCAAGGAGTTTATGCAGGATTAACAGGCCCTACATTTGAAACCCCGGCAGAATATAAATACATCCGTATTATTGGAGCTGACGCAGTTGGAATGTCCACCGTACCAGAAGTAATAGCTGCACGACATATGGCGATGAACGTTTTTGGAATATCGGTAATTACCGATATTGGAATAGCAGGTTCCATTGAGGAAATTACACATGAACAAGTGATAGAAAATGCGAAGAAAAACGAAAAAAATCTAGTTCTTTTAGTTGCAGAATTAGTGAAAGCGATACACTAAATTTGCACTCACAAAAAATAAAATTTTTCGGTAATGGATAAGGCAGTAAGAGATAAATACACCGTAGTAATTGGATTGGAAATTCATGCTCAATTAAATACAAATAGTAAAGCGTTTTCTTCCGATTCTAACCAATATGGTTCCACTCCAAATAGTAATGTGAGTCCAATTTCATTGGGGCATCCCGGTACCTTGCCTCGATTAAACGAAAAAAGTATTGAGTTTGGAATAAAATTAGGAATAGCATGTAATAGTGATATCACGGAGTACAACGAGTTTTCCAGAAAGAATTATTTCTATGCTGATTTACCAAAAGGATACCAAATTACCCAATTCGATACTCCAATTTGTACGGGCGGACATGTTCCCATACGTTTATCAAATGGAGAAACAAAAAATATTGGGTTAACTCGAATTCATATTGAAGAAGATTCCGGAAAAAGTATTCATGACATTGACCCCTTCAACTCTTTGGTGGATTTAAATAGAGCTGGAGTACCGTTATTAGAAATTGTTACGGAACCCGAAATTGCATCTGAGGAGGAGGCCTACGAATACCTCTCGGAGGTGCGTAAACTTGTTCGATACCTAGACATTTGTGATGGTAATATGGAAGAAGGTTCCATGCGATGCGATGCGAACATCAGTGTCATGTTAAACGGTGCAAAAGAGTTTGGTGAAAAGGTTGAGGTGAAAAACATGAACTCCATCAGGAACGTAAAAAGAGCTATTTCATTCGAGATTAACCGTCAAATAGAACTTTGTGAAAAGAATGTAGAAATTTTATCTGAAACCAGAGGGTTTGATGCTCCCAATGGCTCAACTATCCAAATGCGAGGGAAAGAAGGGGTGAATGATTATCGGTTTTTCCCAGAACCCGATTTACTACCTTATGTAGTTACAGAGGCGAAAATTGAAACCATTAAAGCGGAAATGCCAATGCTTCCAAATGAGTTACTCGCTGTATACACCAATAAATATGGATTGAGCGAATACGATGCTTTAAATATTATTGAAATCAAAGAAATAGGGACTTATTACAACCAAATCGTTTCGCTTACGTCTAATTACAAAGGAGCTGCAAACTGGATCATGGGTACCATCAAATCACATTTAAATAAATTTGGAATTACAATCGCAGAATTTTCAGTTACTCCGCAACATATCGCTGAAATCTTATTGCTTATTGATACGCATAAAATAAGTAATTCGTCTGCCTCCAAAAAATTATTCCCGGCACTATTGAAAAGCCCAGAAAAGACCGCAACCCAATTAGCGGAGTCTCTCGATTTAATTCAAAATTCCGATTCAGATGACCTGGCTGGAGTGATTGATGAAATATTTACAAAATTCCCGGGTGAAACCGGAAGAATCAAAGGAGGTGAAATGAAACTTATTGGCTTTTTTATGGGCCAAATCATGAAGGCCTCTGGTGGTAAAGCAGATCCAAAAATGACGAATAAATTATTAATGCAAAAAATAAAATCATAACCATTGTCATGAAACAATCCATCTTATTGTTCTCTATCCTTTTATCGTTCACGTTTCTCTCATGCGAACCGAAACGTGAAGTCCCAAAATCAGAATCATCTATTTCTGGCTACTTTGATAATGTAGCAGGAAAACAACTCACACTCGCCCTTCAAAGTCCAGAAGGAGTTATCCCTATGGATACTCTAATCATTGAAGAAGATGGCTATTTTGAATTCACTCCCGAATTGAATGAAATGGCTGTTTATCGAGTAATTTTAAATTATCAAACCTATCTAACTGTTGCGGCTAAAAAAGGAGATCATGTTGTTTTAGAGGCCAATGGGCTTGATGTATATGACAATTATTATGTTTCTGGATCTAGAGAATCAGAACTAATAAAAGTGGTGGTAGATGAAACTATGCTTCTGTCCGCCAAACTCGATAGTATAAAAATAGAGCTAAACCATCAAAAACCTGCGAAAGATAGCAAGGGCCTATTTAAGAGCTATGAAACTCAAAAAGAACTCTATTCAAATTACCACCAATTTGCGCTAGATTTTATTGATCAACAACCTGGAAGTATTGCAGCCTATTTTGTGGTGGCTGGACTACAACCTGACGAAGACCCAGATGCATATATTAAGGTTGGAGAAGCTTTATTACAGACCTATCCAAAGTTTAATTACATTCCAAAACTAAATGAACATGTCAAGTTTTTAAAGCTTTCCAATACCGGAAACGAAGCTCCGGAGCTCAATTACCCTGACCCCAATGGAAATTTAATCTCTCTCTCGTCACTTCAAGGAAAGTATGTTTTAGTTGATTTTTGGGCTTCATGGTGTAAACCGTGTAGACAAGAAAACCCAAATGTTCTAAAACTCTATAATCAATACAAAGATCACAATTTCGAGATTTATGGCTATTCTTTAGATAAAAAACAAGAGGACTGGATAAAAGCAATTAAGGAGGATCACATTGACTGGATTCACACCAGTGATTTAAAAGGTTGGCAAGGTCAGGGTTCATTGGATTATGGAATTCAATCTATTCCTGCTACTTTTCTAATTGACCCCAATGGAACTATTATCGCTAAAAACTTAAGAGGAGAGCAATTAGCAAACAAATTAGCCGAACTATTTGACAAGTAAAAAAAGACACGCAGATTTCAATTACTTTTAATCTATGAATACCACTCGGCCTTGAATCGAGTGGTATTTTTTTTGATTCTAATTGTCCCCTACCCCATTCGTCTAACTTATGTTTTCACTGTAACCTCGCCACGACAATAATCTAAGACCATTTAAGCTTTGTGTACTTCCCTAAAATACACACTAAAAAAGGGCTCTCCTGATGTGTTAGGTTAATACAAAAATAAGTCGCTTAGAATCAATCGTAACAGCAAGACCCAAATAATTAAAAGCAATAAATACACCTACTCCTAATCTCTTTAAGTGTACCACATTGCTCCTTTCTACCAGGGAATGCGTACAAAAAAGCGCACAAAAAAAGGGTGAACATAGTCCACCCTTTTTACAATTTTTTGACCCGTGTTATTTAATAACTACAAACTTAGTTTGTGCTTTTGTACTACCCATTTCTAGGTTAGCAAAATAAGTTCCAGCCGGTAGCTTAGATCCATTAATCTGATACTCCACTTCACCGGCAGCAAAATTTCTAACCTCATTCGTTATCAATTTACCGCTGATATCATAAATCGTAATCCTTACAGCTCCAGATATTGGCATTTCGAAACTAATCTTAGCAAAACTGCGTACTGGATTTGGATACGTTTTTACATTAGAGATATTCTTAATAGATACAAAATCTTCCCAAGGCTCATCCACTGAAACAAGGTCACCTGTGGTCCAAATCCCTCTACCATATGTACCGATATAAAAACGGCCAAAGTTAGCTGCCTCATGAAAGCTTAAACGTTGTTGACGCACATCAATAACAGGCACATTTCCTAAGCCATTACTTTGTTGGGTCCAAGAAGGAGATCCTGAAGATAAATCCTCTGTAGACCATACACCAAATTCCGTCCCGATAAGCACTTGATCGGTATTGTGAATATTATACTCTGGATCATACACTGGAAAATCAGGTAAATCACCACTTACATCCCTTCTTGCTGCGATTGCGGAAGAAGAAATGGCATTTGTAATTTCAAACACCCTTTCTCTATTTCCAAATCCACCTAATGTAACTAATAGTTTTTCAGGGTCGGTAGGGTGCATGTTAATCCCTGCAACAGGTCCACTACCGGAGAAAATTAAGGTGTCTATCAGAACTGAATCTACGGATTCATTCATATACCAATCATTCAAGTTTGAAATTCTATAAATAGATCCCGTTCTAGTAGCAACAAATAAATGATTTCCGTCATTCGAATATTCCATAGCGGTAGGAGATATCGCACTTATTGGGGTATGGGGGCCATTAGGATATCTACGACCAAGTCTAAAAAACTCAAAAGCTGGTGCTCCTAAAGGAACATACATAGATTCACGTGAAAGAGAAACCCCGCCCATCATGGAAACAGCCATTAATGTTTGTACCGGATCTTGAACACTAAACGTATCCCCTACGGCAACATTATTAGGTAATTCATAATCAAAAAGAATACCTGCATTTTTAGATTGCAAGGATAAAATATCTCCTGAATCGTAAGTCACTTCAAAGACTACATTAACCGTTGCAGCTACCTGTGGAGCAAAAGCCCATCTAAGCTCATAGTCTCCTGTGTTATAATCTATCACCCCAATACTATCACCAAAACTCATTAATATACCATTTGAGTTTATATCTGTAGCTTGCTGGTTTCCTGCAATATCTTTAAAAAGGATGGAGCCGGGTACTATATTAGCCACCTCTTGTGGTTTGTTTAAAGTCCCATCAAACGATTTACGTACGCCATCACCTAAACCAACTGTATCTGGTGCAATTACATTTGAGAATAAAATAAACTCCTTACTTGTTAAGTCATTTTCAGATTCCCATAGTCTTATAACGGTATGAAAAGGAGACGTAGGATAATCTCCACGAGGGTGAATTCTTGTTTGAAAAATACCCCCACTTAAATTTGCTCTTCGAGTTACGTCCCCGTGATAAATCGTGGAAAAAATAAAGTCTCCTAAATTAGATGCCTCACAATCAAAACCGTCACCACCATTAATATCAACGGCATTCATACCGGCTTGACCTTGTTGTCTAGGATCAATTAAATGAGACCCATTATCTTGAGTTCCACCAATGATTCTACCTTCTTTTGTAAAAGCTATCCCATAATACTGTGCCGTTCCATAGTGACGATTATTATCCGTCCATGTTACTCTAGAACTATGTGCGTTTTCGGTTTTACCAATTCCACCATCAGAAGCCACATACATTAAGTTAGGCGTATGTTGACTAAACTGGAACCAGTGTTTATCCGAATGCACGTAAAAATCGGGTGCACCAAAATTAGTAGCAACACTAGTCCAAGAACCATCAACACGATATAAGGAAACCGCTCCCACATAAATACGATCACAATCATTGGGATCCACAGAAATGGCCTGGTTATATCCGGCACCATTCCCTCCCATCATATCAAAACTAGGATCAATAATAATAGATGGTGGAGCTGGTGACAACGGCCCCCATGTTAAACCACCGTCAAAGGAGGTAAGAATTTTAAAGGTAGCATCGTCTTGAGTTGCTCCTGAAAAAGACTGAAATGCGTAAACAATATTTTCATCCGATGAACAAACCGCCAAACTAAGTCGGGTACAAGATCCAAGACCTGATTGCGCATCAATTTTCACATAACTACAGTCGGTTTCACCACTTTCAGAAACATACAAAACACCGTTTAATGAAATTAAAACTCGGTCTGTACTGGTCACTACAACCTCATCCACATCATTATTAAACTCTACCGAACAATTATTTGGAACTCTTACTGGATTATTCCAGGTAAGGCCGTTATCCAATGAAACTCTTAAACCTGTATTGGTAGCGGCATAAACCGTATAATTACCTTGGCTGTTTTTATTGTGCGATAATGAAATTCTATTTACATACACCCAGTCAGATGAACCAGAAACGGGCATTGTACTTGCTAGTAAGGACCATGTTTCACCTCTATCATCACTGGTATAAATTCCAGTACCAGGAAATGCACCATTGGTAGCTGGCCCCCCGTCATTTGTATTTCCGGTTCCTACATAAAGCCTCCCATCTGGGTCTTGTATAATTGTGGATACTTGAAGATTCTCCCAAGTATCACTTTTGTAAGTCCAGGTACCTGCAGCATCCTCAGATACATACATACCTCCACCAATTGACCCAGCATATATTCTGTTTGGATCCACATTATCAATAATTACCGCTCTTGTTCTTCCTCCAATGTTATCTGGCCCAGAAAATTCCCAATTTAAATTGGCTGCACGAGATACCTTTGAATTCTTGGTTGCGGCAATAGCATTAATATAATCGTCCGGTTCAATTCGTCCAGTGTTAACATTTTTTCTCATGTAGGAGAAAAATTCTGATCGTTTCGAAGCATTCATTGAATCGCCTATCACCTCTCTTGGAGAGTATTCCGCTTCAACCTCACTATTTATAACGGTGAAAACCGCAGCAAGCGAGCCTAACCCCGCTAATAAAGAAACAAAAAGTGTATTTTTTTTCATAAAAAATTTATTAATCCAATTTACTTTACTTGCTAACCCATTGACAAGCAAGTGAGTAACCAAGATGATTTCCAACTATTTTTAGTTGCACGTTTCTTGAAAATTATGAACGGCAAATTAACTTTTTTTTACACTTTCCCAAAAAATAAAAAGGCAATTAAAAATAGCTTTATCTACTAAAAATTTATTTGTTTAGAATAAGTGCTTTTCCGCATGGTAAGAAGACCTCACAAGTGGCCCACTTTCCACATATCTAAACCCTAATTCCAATCCGACTTTTTTATAATTATCGAATTCATTAGGACTAACGAACCTTTCGACCGGAAGGTGGGCTTTGGTCGGTTGTAAATATTGCCCAAGCGTCAAAATATCCACCTTAGAAGCACGTAAATCCTTCATGCTCTCAATCACCTCAGCCTCAGTCTCACCAAGGCCTAGCATG
>CAJXZP010000068.1 GCA_913062955.1 uncultured Flavobacteriales bacterium
AACCATAACCCCGCCACAACCCGAATCGAATACTGTTTTAAACGGATACAATTCAATATCATTTAATCTATTTAGATCATGGCTAATCAAGGGTAAGGCCTTGTGCGAATCCTTATCCGTATCGCCATGACCTGGGAAATGCTTAGCGACTGCCAACACATGATGTTTTTGCATTCCGTTCATATAGGCCAACCCCTTATCCGCAACTCTTTGTTTTTGTTCGCCAAACGAGCGACTATTAATAACCGGATTTTTAGGGTTTACGTTAACATCAATAACTGGAGCAAAATTGATATGTACACCTAATCTTTTACATTGATAGGCGATATCTTCCCCCATTCTGAAAATAACATCATTATCGGCCGTTGCCCCCAACATCATTTGTCGCGGGTATGAAATGGTCGAATCCAATCGCATACCCAAACCCCATTCGGCATCCATAGCAATTAAAAGAGGGATTTTAGCTTTTGCCTGGTAGCGATTGGTTAATCGAGCTTGTCTAACCGGTCCTCCTTGGAAAAAAATCAGTCCCCCAATATGATACTTTGAAATTAAATCCTCCACTTTTTTTACGTGCGCTTCGTTCTTATTGGAATAAGCTGCCACCATAAACAGTTGACCAATTCTTTCGCGTAAAGACATGGAATTCAATACCGAATCACTCCAAACTTCCTCTTCCTCCATAAAAACAGGAACGGAATTTGGCGTTTTCACGTTAAAAAACGAACTGAAAACAATAAAAAATGGTAGTATAATTATGATAGTTATTAATGCTCTTTTCATGCCCCGAAATTGGATGTATTACAAAGCACGAAAGGTAGATTGATCTTTTGGCCTTTCCCTTGTCACCCCTTTATTTTATTAACATCTTTACGTAGATAGCCGACACTTATTGTTTGCCTAATTTAAAAAAATGCAAAGCACGGAAATAGCCAAATTTCCTATGGAAAAATCACCTTTAAATCTCTTGAAATTTCAACACCAACGAAATAGTGACTTATTGATTAACATTTTTGATTATATTCGTAAGGAACTAATTGACTATTTAAGTATAGAATATTAGGGGTTTGAAATGGGTTTACGGATAATTTTCTATTTCGAACAGATTATTGCTCAATAATCAAAGTATTAAACAGCCTTCTTTGGAAGGCTGTTTTAATTTAACGTAATCTATCCACCGACTTCACCAATGCTTCATCCTTAGTAATTCCTCGTAATGTCAAGATATTTGCAAATAGTATTAATGGAGAATGAAATACTCCCACAAACGGCATCACTTTAAGCCCTTGAGAAGAAATAGAATAATACTCAAAACCAATCCAACCTATTAATAAAACGGAAAGCAGCATATTTAATTTCACTAAGTTCATCTGTAGGTTTCGGTTTTTGAATTGTAAAAAGGCAAAACCTTGGACCAAAATCATAGCGATCGCTAAAACCACCACAGGTAGCATGGAAGGAATGTCTACGACCAAATTACCTTCGATCAAGCCAAATGCACCCAGAATCATATTTTCGGTACCGTTGCTTAAAAGGAAAATTCCAGAAAATAATATGGCGATTGACAAAACAATGCCTGCAAATAGATATAAAGATTGAATACGTTGAATCATTTTTAAAAATTTTGGGCAAATTTAGTGGATTTAACACTTTGTAAGAATTAAAGTCAAAAAAATTTATATTATTGCAAGAGAAATTCAAAAGCGGTACTTTTCCCACTCCAATAACTATCGCTTTCCAGTATTAAAAAATCACACGGTACTTTTCAATAAAAAAATTAAAAGTCCAATTACATTTAAAATATGTACGATATTAAATCGCTCAACGAAAAAAAAGTTGATGAATTAAAAGTATTAGCCAAAGACCTGTCTATTCCTAGTTATAACAAACTAAAGAAAGAAGATTTGGTTTATCAAATCCTTGATGCTCAGGCAGAGATGCCTCCGAAACCCTCCGAGCAAACTCCTCCAAGACCTGCACAACCCCGAGCTGCTAAACCAGTAAAAAAACCAGCTCCTAAAAAAACAGAAAAGCCTACTTCTCAAAAACCGGCCAAACCTGTTGCAAAAAAGGAAGAAAAACCAGCTGTAAAAAAGGAAACCAAACCTGAAATAAATCAGGCTAAGAAAGAGGCGCCTCAAACGGAGTTAGATCTTTTGGAAAAAGTGAAACAAAGGATGGCTATTAAAAAGAGTGGAGCCAAACCAAACAATCCATCAAAAATTTATACCAAATTGGCTCCTACTGCCCCCATTACAGCGCCTGAAACAAAAGCATCCCCAGATACAGAAAATGACAGCCCTGAAAAAGTGGAAATAAAAAAACCAGAAGTTAGTGCGGTTCGTAAGTCAAATGAGCGACCGAGAGTACAACAACCAAAACCATCGGATAAACCAGAGTCTAATCAGTCTTCGAGTCCAGTTCAAGACAAAAGAGCCCAACAAAGTTTAAGAGATCGCGAGCGTAATAAAAATCGTAATCGTAATCAAGGACAAGGACAAGGACAAAATCAAGGACAAGGACAACAGCAAGGACAAAACCAAGGTCAGCAACACAATCAGAAACCTGATTTCTCCTACGATTTTGGGGACAGTATTAAAACTGAAGGAGTTATTGAAGTAATGTCTGATGGATATGGCTTTATGCGTTCTTCGGATTACAATTACCTTCCTTCTCCAGATGACGTTTATGTTTCTACTTCTCAAGTAAGACTATTCGGTTTAAAAACCGGGGATACTATTGAAGGTATTGTCCGTCCTCCTAAAGAAGGGGAAAAGTATTTCCCATTGGTTAAGGTAAATTTCATTAATGGAAGAACTCCAGAACAGGTTCGTGATAGAGTTCCATTTAATTATTTAACGCCATTATTTCCGGAGGAAAAATTTGACATTACGAGTGGAATAAAATCAAAATCAATTTCTACCCGAATTATTGATTTGGTAAGTCCAATTGGTAAAGGACAACGTGGATTAATTGTAGCGCAACCAAAAACGGGTAAAACCCAATTATTGAAAGAACTGGCTAATGCCATTGCCGAAAACCACCCAGAGGCTTATTTAATTATCTTATTAATTGATGAAAGACCAGAAGAGGTAACGGATATGAAACGGAATGTAAACGCAGAGGTTATTGCTTCTACGTTTGACGAGTCGGCTGATAAACATGTGAAAATTGCGAGTATCGTTCTTGAAAAAGCCAAAAGAATGGTAGAGAGTGGTCATGATGTAGTGATCCTTTTAGATTCTCTTACACGTTTAGCTAGAGCTTATAACACCACCGCACCTTCTTCCGGTAAAGTTTTATCTGGAGGTGTAGATGCTAACGCATTGCAAAAACCAAAAGCATTCTTTGGAGCGGCTAGAAATATTGAGAACGGAGGTTCTTTGACTATTTTAGCCACTGCATTAACAGAAACAGGTTCAAAAATGGACGAGGTTATCTTTGAAGAATTTAAAGGTACGGGTAACATGGAACTACAATTGGATCGTAAGATTTCTAACCGTAGAATATTCCCAGCTATTGACATTGTTTCTTCTTCTACACGTAGAGATGACCTATTGTTACAAAAAGAGCATTTACAACGTTTATGGATTTTGAGAAAGCATTTAGCGGATATGAACCCGGTAGAGGCTATGGAGTTCTTACGCGATCGAATTGTAAACACTCGAAGCAACGAAGAATTCTTAATTTCAATGAACGGTTAAGATTCACACTAAAATTAGAAAAGCGTCCCTTGGGGACGCTTTTTTTATGTGTATACTTTTTTAAGAAAATAATCCAATAGCTTGCGCTTATAAATCAGGATATTCAATTTTAGCCAAATACAACCCATGTCCGGGAACAGAAGCTCCTGCCTTTTGTCGACTTTTTGATTCTATTACCTGTTTAAAATCGTTCGGGGTCAATTTACCTCTTCCCACTTCTAAACAAGTTCCTACAATAGCTCTAACCATATTATGTAAGAAACGATCCGCAGTAATGGTAAACATCAATTCAGAACCTCTTTTTTGCCATATGGCTTGAGTAATGGTACAAAAATTTGTACGTGTTTGGGTATGTAGTTTTGAAAAACTCGTGAAATCTTGTTTACCGAATAAAAACTGGCAAGCCTCATTCATCCTAACCACATTTATTGGCTTATGCATATACCATGAATGGTCGTACCTAAAGGCATCCTTTTCTTGATTAATGAAATAATGATAGGTTCTAGCTTCCGCAGAAAAACGAGCATGTAGCTTCTCCGACACCGGAAAAATAGAAAATATCGCTACTTCTTTGGGCAACATACAATTCAATTTAAATTGTACGGTTTCACAGTCAAAAGATGCGGAAGTTTCAAAATGGGCATAATATTCACTTGCATGAACCCCAGAATCCGTCCGACCACAACCTACCACCCCAACGTCCTCTCTTAAAACGGTAGAAATCACTCGTTCCACTTCCGCCTGAACGGATGGGTCATTTGGTTGGATTTGCCATCCATTAAAAGGTTTGCCGTTGTAGGCAAGTTTCACAAAATACCGTTGCATACCTACTCTACTTTGGTGATTTTAAATTCCGTTCTTCTATTTTTAGCTCTTCCAGTTTCGGTATCATTACTTTCAATAGGTACGCTAAAATTATACCCCTTATAAGCTAAACGTCTTACGGGCACCCCTTCTTTAACCAAGTAATTATACACCGATTTAGCTCTGTTTTCAGAAAGTTTTTGATTGTATGTTACAGAGCCTTTATTATCCGTATGCCCTCCAATTTCAATATGCATTTCCGGATGATCCATTAGAAGAACCACCAATTTGTCTAATTCCAATTTAGAAATTTCCTGAAGTTCAAAACTACTAAATGCGTAAAACACATTATTCAAAACTACCGAGACTCCTTCTTGAATTGGATTCAATGGAATATCAAAAGAAACCCTAGAAGTATCATCCCCTGCCTTCAAGGAGTAATTGTCCGAATAAAATAAATACCCACTTTTAGATACATTCACGGCATACTCTTTTCCGGTTGGAATAGTCACCAAAAACTCGCCTGTTTTTTTATCCGAGAAACTCTCAACGACAATATCACCCGATTTCAAATCAATAATTTCAAATTTGGAACCAATCGGCTCTAATGTAATTGCATCATACACCACCCCTTTGGTATAGTTAACCGATTTAGGTTGTATCTCTTTAGGTAATGCAAACTTATACAGATCCCAACCGCCAAAACCGCCATCCATACCCGAGGCGAAATAGGCATATTTTCCATTTGCCGCTACCGAAAGACTAACCTCATCTCTGGGGGAGTTAATGGGATACCCTAAGTTTTGAGGCTCTCCAAAAGCGCCCATAGAATCGATCCTCGATAAAAACAAATCTCTCCCACCCATCCCCGGGTAATAATCGGAGGTAAAATAAAAAGACTCCCCATCCGGATGTGCAAAAGGAGACTCCTCATTTCCTGGGGAGTTAATAGAAATAGGAACCGCTTTAGACCATAGGCCATTATCTTGAATTCGAGAAACATAAATGTCTTTACGAGACTTACCTCTTGGCCCTACCTTCTTCACATAATAAAGCGTTCTTCCATCTGGGGCAAAAGTGGGTTGAGATTCCCAACTCCTAGAATTAATTATGGAACCCAAATTTCTTGCTTTGACCCACTCATCACCACTTTTAGAAGCAATATATATATCACAACTACCTTTAGAATCTCTTCGATCGCAGGAAGTAAAAAACAAATATTTACCATCTGGTGAAATGGCTGAAGCTCCTTCATTAGCCGCTGAATTAATCTCTGGGCCCAACGCTTGCGCACGCGTCCATTTTCCATCCGCATCTATATGTGAAACGTATAAATCTTCATTCCACATCTCTCGTCCTCCCACGACACCCATGGACCTTTTTCGCGTAAAATAAAGGGTCTCTTCATCCACCGTTAAGGTCGGTGAATGCTCCACCGACTTAGTATTTATGTTTTCGCCCAAATTAATGGGATTATAAGGTACCGGATTTTCCATTAACGTTTTCCTATACACCGCTAATTGAATCAGCTCCTCCGCTTGCTTTTTAGCATAATCGGAAACCCCATCTTGCGCTTTGAATTCCTCCAAATTATTCATAGCTTCCATAATCAAAGCCTCCTCCAATTGGCATTCGGCCAACATTAGAAAAATGACAGGAATCTCTTGTTTCACGTCCAATTCCAATGCTTTTTGAAATAATGGAATGGCCTCCATAAAGTGACGCTCATCCATAAATATTTGCCCTTTCAGCAAATAAGCTTCTACAAACTCATCATCTGCTTCGATAGCCAAGTTAATAGCGTTTAACGCCATATCGTAATAGTACAAATTGTAACTACTCTGAGCCTCTTCAAATTTCTTTTTGGCCTTGGAACTCGAGCTATGTAGCGGTACTTTTTGAGAAATTGCAATGGAAAAAATACAGCAACTCAAAAGGGTAAATACCCATTTTAAGGAATGTCTAAATATTTGTGTGTTTGTAGAGATACTCTCCATTCAGGATGTTTTTTTACGTAATCAATAATTAGTTCTGAAGCCTTTTCTTTCTTGCTCCATTCTGGCTGCATGAATAAATTGCAATTGGAAGATAATTGAGGCACCAATGTCTCGGCCCATTTCAAATCACTTTTATTCAAAACTATGACTTTCAATTCATGTGCCAACAATAGGGACTCAGCCAAGGGTTCTTTAAATTTCTTTGGGGATAAACAAATCCAATCCCACATACCTGTAATGGTATTGGTACCAGAAGTTTCTATCCATGTATTTAAACCTTCATTTTTAAGTCCCAAGGTCAATTCTTCCAAATTATACAATGTGGGCTCTCCTCCGGTAATAACCACGTTTGGAGAGCCAGAATCTTTGGCGTTTTTCACTAATTCGGCAATGGTTTTTTCTGGATGTTCATTTTTGTTCCAACTCTCTTTAACATCACACCAAGAACATCCCACATCACAACCCGCCAAACGGATGAAATAGGCTACCTGTCCTACATTAGCCCCTTCACCTTGAATGGTTAAAAACTCTTCCATTATCGGAAGTTTATTTGATATACTCATGACTATAAAATCACATTTGCACCAATTCCAATACACGCACTATTGTATTTGTAATTCTTGGTTTCATTGTAAATAATTGTGGGAGTCCCACCCAACTCTTTAAACTCTTCTTCCACTCGGTAATCTGCAAATTGGTAGTTCCCATAGATTTTAATCCCAACAAAATCGTTTACCTGAAAGGTAATATCCAATCCAGGAGAAATCAATAATGCCGCTCCGCTATTACCGGATCTCAAATATGTTTTGCCACCATCCACTTGAATAGCGTAATACGCAGAATAAAAAATGCCAAACCCAGCATCTACAAATGGGATTACATGAAAACCACCATCGTTAATATTCCAATCATATCCCCCTCTAAATTGAAGGTTAATATTCTGAAATGCTTGGGTTTCGGCTTTCACTAATTCAGGGTTACCTGGATTAATAAATGATTTTAAAGCATCCTGATCTATCCCAAACATACTGAAACCTAAATTCATTCCAGCCACAAAATTATTTTCAAATATTCGTTCTCCCACAAACTTCATATCAAAACCAGATTTCGCAAAACCACCGTTTTCGGGGTGAATATTGTCTTTTGCTAAATCACCTAATGGAATAGCAACCCCAGCCTGGAGAGCAAACCGAATTTTTTGAGCATGAATGGTGTGGGTACCAATACCTAACAATACAAATAAAATTATTTTCTTCATACACGTGTATCAAATACCCTAAGAGGTGAATTTCTGTTACAATTATTGAATAGCAAAAATAGTTTTAACACTTAATTTTAGCTTCATAGGAGACATAAATCTTCGTTTCTCAATAAAGTATTTTGAAAACACGAAGCAAACACCTCCCGGAAATTAGTTACATAACTATTCTATAGCTACTTACACTAAAAAGGAGGATTCATTTATTTTAAATGAATCAGACTTTAAAAATTGTTAATAATCTTAAAATTTGATTTACTTTGAGCCGTTTTTTGGACGGAGTTACGTCATATTTGTGATTCGTTCATCATTCAAAAAAATTACTTTATACAAGCTAAATGGATTTTAAAAAGCTCAACAACTTAGGCGGAATTATTGTATTCCTTATTGCCTTAATTACGTATGGAAACACTATTGAACCCACAACGAGTTTTTGGGATTGTGGCGAGTACATTGCTACTTCTTATAAACTGGAGGTAGGTCACCCTCCTGGCGCACCTACTTTCTTACTGGTAGCACGTGTTTTTTCCATGTTTGTTTCTCCCGAAAATGTCGCCTATATGGTAAACATGCTTTCGGCTTTAACGAGTGCTTTGACCATTTTGTTTTTGTTTTGGACCATTACCTATTTAGCCAAAAAGTTTGTAAAGGATGAAGACATGACTACCGGTAACATGATCGCCATTTTAGGTAGTTCATTGCTCGGAAGTTTAGCTTTCACTTTTTCGGATACCTTTTGGTTTAGTGCCGTAGAAGGAGAAGTTTATGGTATGTCCTCCTTCATGACAGCCCTAGTATTTTGGGCCATATTGAAATGGGAAAGTATTGCCGATGAACCTCACTCGAGTCGGTGGATCATCTTTATTTGGTTTATTGTAGGTATTTCAATTGGAGTTCACCTTTTGAACTTATTGGCCATTCCATCTATCATTTTTGTATACTACTTTAAGAAATTCGAACCGACCAGAAAGGGAATGATCATCGCATTCTTAACCTCTGTATGCCTACTCGGGTTTGTACAAATGATACTCATTCCACAAATCATAAACATTGCAGCAAAATTTGAGCTTCTTTTCACAAATGGAATGGGAATGCCATTTAATACTGGGGCAACTGTTTTAGGATTCTTGATTTTAGGAAGTATTTCTTATGCGCTTTATTATACGCAAAAAAACAACAAAGTTTTTGCCAATACCTTAACCTTGAGTTTAACCGTATTATTATTGGGTTACATGACTTTTGGAGTCATCATTATTCGTTCCAATGCGAATCCTCCAATTGATGAGAATAACCCGGAGAACATGGTGAACTTATTGTCCTATTTGAATCGGGATCAATATGGAACTAGTCCATTAGCATATGGTCACTTTTTTGATAGTCCGTTAAGTAATAAAGGTGGTGGTGCTGACAGATATAAAGACGGAAGTCCTGTTTATTATCCGAGTCAAGTAACAAAACGTTACGAAGTTGCGGATGAACGAAAGTCAAGTATTCCTAATTATGCCAGTGAGTTCAATATGTTATTTCCACGAATGTGGAGTAGTAAGGGGAACCATAAAGGGGCATATAAAACTTGGAGTAATTTTAAAGGAAAGCCTGTTAAATTTAATAACCTTGAAACGGGAAAAACAGACATTATCAAAAAACCAACGTTTGGCGAAAACATCACCTACTTTGTAAACTACCAATTATGGTGGATGTGGGGTCGTTATTTTGCTTGGAACTTTATTGGACGTCAAAATGATATTCAAGGTCATGGAATTGACTCAGGCGATTTAACAAATGGTAATGTGATGTCTGGTATTACTGCCATTGATGAAATGTACCTGGGTAACCTAGACCATTACCCACATGATCTTAGTAAGAATAAGGCCATGAACTTCTATTATTTCTTACCCTTTATTTTAGGATTAATTGGATTGTTTTTCCATTCTAAATACGACCAAAACAACTCATTGATAGTCCTATTGCTTTTCCTTTTTACAGGTATTGCAATTGCGGTATTCTTAAATATGTATCCTTACCAACCTCGGGAACGTGATTACGCATTTGTGGGCTCCTTTTATGCGTTTGCTATTTGGATAGGCCTATCCGTAATTGGTATTTACAAAGCCTTACGAGACAAAGTATCTGGTCCTATGTTAGCTAGTGGGTTAACGGTTGTTACCCTATTAGCCGCTCCTTTGTTAATGGCTACCCAAAACTGGGATGACCATGATAGAAGTGATCGTTACACCGCAAGAGAAATTGCAAGAAACTACCTAGAGTCTTGTGATAAAGATGCCATTCTATTTACGAATGGAGATAACGATACCTTCCCATTATGGTATATGCAAGAAGTAGAAGGTGTGCGTACCGATGTCAGAGTGGTCAACTTAATGTTATTAAATACAGATTGGTACATTGATCAAATGGCACGTCAAGCTTATGATGGTCAACCCATTCCTATTTCAATGACTAAAGATAAATACCGTCAAGGAACTCGTGACTTTATGCATATTTATCCAGACACTCGATTGGATCAAAATGCATTTTACAATGTTCGTGATATCATGAAATGGGTGACAGACGACAAAAACAAAGTGAAGTTAGGAACACAAAATGTAAATGTCATCCCAGTCAAAAACTTTAAAGTCAAAGTAGATAAAAACAAAGTTTTAGAATCCGGCCTAGTTGCAGCAAAAGATGCCCATAAGATAGTGGACAATATCGAATGGAAACTATCCGGAAACTATGTAATGAAAAACCACTTGATCGTATTGGATATGTTGGCACATTTCAATTGGGACCGTCCAATTTACTTTTCCATTACGATGGGTAAAGATTCTTTTTATGGATTGGAAGATTACTTCCAGCAAGAAGGTTTTGCTTACCGTTTGGTTCCTATAAAAACTAAATCAAGTGGTTATAGAGACTTTGGAACGGTGAATACCGATAAAATGTATGAGCGTTTAATGAACAAGTTTGTTTGGGGTGGTTACGAAAATCCAGATTTATGGATGGATGAAAATAACCAACGTTTTATTACCAATATCCGTTTCACGTTTGTTCGTTTAGCCGAAGCTTTAATGCTTGAAGGGAAGGCAGACAAAGCAGAAGCCGTATTAGATAAAGTGGTAGAAGTAGCTGTTCACGATAACTTCTCCTATAATGGGAGTGTTTTACCAATCGTAGAAAACTATTATAAACTTGGAAAGAATGATAAAGCAAACGAGCTATTACACTTGATGGTAACAAACGAAAGTGAGTACCTCGAATATTATTCGGACCAATCACGAGATGACCAAAAACGTTTTGGACAGAAGATTCGTCAATCCTTAGGAATTATTGGCCAAGCCTCTTTAATGGTTAACCAAAACTTCCCACAAGAACAAGCTATTAAAGATGAGTTTAACGCTACTTATCAGATGTATGCTGAATTGTTCCGAGGACAATTTTAGATCAAATCAATAAAAAAAAGCGACCAAATTTTGGTCGCTTTTTTTTTGTCTTTAAATTTTTCTATTGACCGTTTTTAGAAAGCTCTTAATCCTATATTTGTCTAACTTTCAAACATAAACAATGAACCATGAATAAAGTTATATACCTATTTCTAATCTCAGGCCTACTCCTATTAAACTCGTGTAGCAACGACCAATCCCAACAAGAACGACCTCCACAGTCCGTTCAGGTTATTGAGGTTATAAAAATGGATCTTCCTATTTACAAAGAGTTTGTAGGATCTATTTACGGATATAAAGATATTCCTATTAGAGCTCGGGTGGAAGGTTTTTTAGAATCTGTTGACTTTAAAGAGGGAAGCAAAGTGGCAAAAGGCCAATTACTATACACTATTGATTCTCAACCATTTCAAGCCAAGGTAGCTGAAGCGCAGAGTAAAGTAGCAGAGGCCGAAACAAAACTTGTTAATGCTCAAAATGAATACGATAGATATAAACCATTAGCGGATTCAAAAGCGGTATCCCAAAGTGATGTAGATGCATCTGAAGCCACTAGAGACGCAGCCAAGGCATCCTTAGAAGCATCCAAAGCAAATTTAAGATCTACTCAAATAAACTTAAGCTACGCCACCATGCGGTCTCCAATTAATGGAATTATTGGCATGACCCAGGCTAAAGTGGGGGAATATGTTGGAAAGGATCCCAATCCAGTTATTTTAAATACGGTTTCTAGATTGGATACAGTGAGAGTCCAATTCTTCCTTTCAGAATCCCAATACCTTTCTCTAGTAAGATCCTATCAACAAAGAATAAAAGAGGGGGCAGATGTTAATTCTAAAAACCAGGCTAAAGAGAATGTTTCCCTAAAACTATCGGATGGTTTGACCTATGAACATATTGGTCATATTGATTTTATTGATCGAAACATAAATGAATCTACAGGAGCGATTTTAGTCCAAGCGAGTTTTCCAAACCCAGATAAAATATTGAGACCTGGTTTATATGCCAAGGTACGCTTAATGTTCTCTTATGAGAAAGGATCTATTGTGATACCGCAAAGATGTATTATTGAAACACAAGGTCAATTTTCCGTTATGGTATTAACCGATAGTAGTACGGTAGCCAGTCGAAAGATTCAAGTAGGAGAAGCTTTTGACGGAAATTGGCAAGTTACAGATGGACTTAAATCTGGAGACCAAATAATTTTTGAAGGCTTACAGAAAGTGAGATCAGGAACGGCCGTCAAAGCCGAAAAAGTTCCTTTTACATTAGACATTAAATAAAAAGCTATGTCAGAAAATAAAGGAAATTTTTTTGTTCACCGACCTATTGTTGCCATCGTAATTGCAATTCTTATCGTCATTGTTGGTACGGTATCGGTCATTGATTTACCGATAGAACAATATCCAAACCTTACTCCCCCGATGGTGGAAGTAAGAGCGAGTTATGTAGGTGCAAACGCACTTAATGTGGAAGAGTCTGTGGCTACTCCGTTAGAACAAGAAATGAATGGAGTAGATAACATGATCTACATGAAATCTACCAATGCCAATGACGGAACCATGCTTATTCAAGTTTCGTTTGATGTCGGTACAGATCCAGATATGAATACGGTTTTAGCTCAAAATAGAGTTTCAGCAGCTACAGCCAAATTACCCTCTGCGGTTACTAAATTTGGAGTTACTACTAAAAAGTCACTCCCCAATATCTTACTCCTATTAACCCTTACTTCCGATGGTCGTTACGATCAGGATTTTTTAGGTAACTATGCTTTAATCAATATTAAAGATAGACTAGCACGAATTAAAGGTATTGGGCGTGTAGATGTGATGGGAGCATCGGATTACTCCATGCGTATTTGGGTGAAGCCCGATCGATTATCTCAATTAGGAATTACCGTTCCAGAAATCAAAGCAGCTATTAATGCACAAAACCTTATTGTGCCTGGCGGGAAATTTGGTGCTGAACCCTCACCTCCAGGAACAGAGTTTACGTATACGGTACGTTTACCCGAAAGATTTAACTCCGAAGAAGAATTCGGTGAAATTGTCGTCCGGACCAATTCTGATGGTGCTCAAGTAAAAGTGAAAGATATCGCTACCGTAAAACTAGGGGTTGAAATGTACAATATGATTCCTCGGTTGAATGGAAAAACGGCCGCTATTGTAGCCACCTATCAAGCTCCTGGTTCTAATGCGGTAGAACTTGCAGAAAGCATTATTTCGGAAATGGAGATCCTTAAACAAGAGTTTCCTGAAAGTATTAATTATGAAGTCTCCTTAGATTCCACAGCTCCAATTACTGCGGGTATTAAAGATATTATTGTAACTCTCATTGTAGCCTTGATTCTGGTGGTGATGGTGGTATTCATCTTTATTCAAGATTGGAGAGCTACCTTAATACCCACATTAGCTATTCCGGTATCATTGATTGGAGCATTTATGTTTTTCCCAGGATTAGGTTTTTCCATAAACGTACTTTCTTTACTCGGTTTGGTGCTCGCCATTGGAATTGTGGTAGATGATGCCATTGTAGTAGTAGAGGCCGTTCAAGTAAATATTGCTAAGGGAATGACGGCCAAAGCAGCCACATTAGATGCGATGGAAAAAGTTACCGCCCCAGTAATTGCAACTACCCTAGTTCTTATTGCCGTATTTATTCCGGTGGCAGGAATGGCTGGTATTACAGGACTTCTGTATCAACAGTTCGCTATAACAATTGTTGTTTCCGTTATCGTTTCATCCGTAAATGCATTGACATTAAGTCCGGCATTGTGTTCTCTTTTACTTAAGGAGCCCAAACCATATGGTGGACCTTTAGGATGGTTTTTCAAAAAATTCAATCAAGGAATGGATAAGACCACTGAGTCTTACATGAGTTTTACCAACATCGTTACTCGAAAACTAAAAAGAAGCGCGGTATTTATTCTGATTATTTCTGTGGCTGCAGGAGCATTTGGATCCTTCGTTCCTGGAGGATTTATTCCAGAAGAGGACATGGGCTACTTTTATGTAAACGTACAATTGCCTAATGCGGCATCCATACAACGTACTTTAGAAACCTCAAAAAAGGTGGAGAAAATCCTCATGGAAATTCCAGAAGTGCAATATGTAACGAATGCAACGGGTTATAGTATGCTTTCATCCTCCATGGCAGCCAACAATGCATTCCTCTTTATTTCATTAAAGCCTTGGGACGAAAGAGAGCTTACTGCCAAACAAGTTATTGATAAAGTCAACCGATTATTAAGCGCACAAATTTATGAAGGCCAAGCATTTTCTTTTGGCCCTCCAGCTATTCCTGGCCTCGGTAATGGCTCTGGATTTAGTATCATGATTCAAGACAAAGGAGGCAATACACCTTCCTATCTAGCTGAACAAACGTCAAAATTTGTTGCTGCTGCAAATGCTCGTCCGGAAATTGGGAGAGCTTTTACTTCTTTTCAGGCAAATGTTCCCCAAAGGTATATGGACATTGACAAAGAAAAGGCCCTGAAACTAGGCGTTAATTTGAATGACCTCTATGAAACGGTAGGTGCATTTATGGGAGGTTCTTATGTCAATGACTTTACCCGATTTGGACGGTTGTATAAAACATATATTCAAGCAGAACCAGAGTACCGTGTGGATGAAAGGCAGATTAATAATTTCTATATTAAAAACAATAAGGGA
The DNA here is from genome assembly GCA_913062955.1 of uncultured Flavobacteriales bacterium. GTDB lineage: Bacteria > Bacteroidota > Bacteroidia > Flavobacteriales_G > Salibacteraceae > CAJXZP01. The sequence continues at coordinate 14,875 of CAJXZP010000068.1, forward strand.
GACATGGTTCCGCTCTCTACATTAGCGACCGTTAGACCTATTTCAGGACCTGATTATACCAATCGATTTAATTTATATAGATCGGTAGAAGTTACGGGAGGACCTGCTCCTGGCTATACCTCTACAGATGCTATGAATGCATTAAAAGAAGTAGCAGCGGATGTTCTTGCATCTGATATGACCACTTCTTGGAATGCCATGTCTTTCCAAGAAAACCAAGCTTCCGGTTCATTAATGGCTATATTAACCTTTTCGTTAGTGTTTGTATTCTTAATATTAGCCGCACAATACGAAAGTTGGTCCTTACCATTAAGTATTTTACTAGGAACACCATTCGCCATATTTGGAGCCTTCTTATTCTTATGGCTAGGAAGATTAGGGAGTCCAACATTTGAAAACAATATTTTCGCTCAAGTCTCCTTTGTCATGCTTATTGGTATGGCAGCTAAAAATGCCATTTTGATTGTAGAATTTGCAAATGAAGAATTTCAAAAAGGAATGAGTCTAGTTGAAGCTGCACTCGCTGCTGCTCGTTCCAGGTTTAGACCCATTTTAATGACCGCATTTTCGTTTATTCTAGGCGTCTTTCCATTAGTCATTGCAACAGGATCGGGAGCAGAATCCAGAAAAGTAATGGGAATGGCGCTACTTGGAGGGATGTCAATTGCAACCTTACTGGGTGTTTTCTTTTATCCGATGTTATTTGTGGGTATTGGAAAATTATTCAATTACGAAAAACAAAGAGATGCCAAACTGGCCTTAGAAAAAGCGAGTTCAGAACAAAATTTAGAGGAGGACCAAGCATGAGATTAATTAAAAACATACTTTACGTAACGGTTTTATCCTTATTAGCCATCCACCTTACAGGATGTAAATTTGGACCTAATTTCACAAAGCCCGAACCGAAGACCAATGCGCATTTTTTAAATGATTCGCTACAAACAGATACTACCCAAAACGTTAGTTGGTGGGAGATGTTTCAGGACACGAAATTGGATACGCTTATAAAATTAGCTTTAGATTCCAATAAAGATGTATTAATTGCAGCGGCTAGAATTGACGAGTACCGAACCATTGTAGGTATAAAAAAAGGTGAAGCTCTTCCTGCTTTTGGGTACCAAGGAAACGTTAGCTATGGTAACTATAACGGAATTTATACTCCTGAAGCAGGGGGCGCTGCATTTGGTGGTTTAGGTATGAATTGGGAAATTGATTTCTGGGGCAAGTACCGTAGAGCGACCGAAGGAGCACGAGCCGATTTGTTAGCCAATCAATATGCAAAACGTTCGGTTCAAATATCCCTTATTGCCGATGTATCGAATTCCTATTTCACTTTATTGGACTACAAATGGCGATTAGAAATTTCGAATAAAACCGTTGATTTACGAAAAGAAAACGTAGATATCATTCAACAAAAATTTGATGCCGGTTTGGTTCCTGAAATTGACTTAAACAATGCGGAGTTACAATACGCAATTGCTTTGGCTGCGGTACCTAATTACCAACGTTTAATTGCAAAAGAACAAACAAACATGAGTGTTTTACTTGGTTTTAATCCCAGAAACATTCTGACTGGAACCGTTCTAGAAGATCAAGTTCTTCCACCTACTGTACCCGCAGGTTTACCTTCTCAACTATTACTAAGAAGACCTGATATTGGATTCAGTGAGGCGAAATACCATTCACAAATGGCAAAAATTGGGGTCGCCCAAGCTAATCGCTTCCCTTCCATTGGCCTAACAGGTCTGTTAGGTGGCGCTTCAAGCTCACTGACTACTTTTACGGGTGCCGGATTAGCATGGAATGCAGGAGCTTCATTAGCTGGGCCAATATTTCAGTTTGGTATAAATAAAAGACGTGTAGAAATTGAACAAGCACGAACCGAACAAGCCAAAAGAGAATATGAGAAATCTGTCATTTCTGCATTCAAGGAGGTTGAAGATGCTTTGATATCTATAAATACCTACGGCAATGAATTGAAAGCGCGTGAATTGCAGGCCAAATCAGCTATTTCGGCTCAATCCTTATCGCAATTACGTTATGATAAAGGAGTTACTAGTTACTTGGAAGTAATCACACTTCAAGGCTATGCTTTTGATGCTGAACTGTCTTTATCTAGTACTCGAAGATCACTATTCCAATCCTACATCGAGTTTTATAAAGCACTTGGTGGTGGATGGATATCTGAAGAAGAAAAGAAAATGGCTGAGAATAACAAAAAGCAACCAAACGAAGTTCCTTTAGAGGAATCTGAAAAATAATAACAACTCCTAAAAAAAACCGGCTAAGAAATTAGCCGGTTTTTTTTAGGAGTAAAATGCGCCTATTTCAAACGTAAAGAAACCCCGGTCATAAACCATCTTCCGGGCATTACAGCGCCTAAGATATCGCTATACTGTTCGTTAAATAGGTTTGAAACCTCCGCCTTAAGCACTAACCTACCATCCATTACTCTCACGCCAATATTTGCATTTGCTACAAAGTACTCCGGAGAAGTACCTACTCCGATAACCTCTGAAAAGGTGGCCTCTCTCGACTTATATAATCCAGTAAATCCTAGGTCTAGCTTAGAAATTGAATACCCAATACTTCCATTCACTAAATTAGTAGCATGTGAAGAAACATATTTAGAAACTTCTCCATCTGGATTCACGGATGACAATCCCGTATACCCCAGTTTCGTATTTAATTTACTTCCATTCGCAAATTGCTTATGGTACCATAACTCAAGCTCTATCCCTGAAGTATTAACTACCATTAAATTTTGAGTATAGAAATAACGACCATCTGGCATCAATTTCACGGGTACATTGGTAATATCACTGCCTAGAGTTGGTACATAATCAATTAAGTTATCCGAGGCTCTATAAAAACCAGTAACCACAATTTTAAAACCTTTGGAAACATAGTAATCCATTCCCAATTCATAATTCCTCGAGGATTCTGCCTTTAAATCAGGATTACCCAAATTACGCCCTGAAACCAAGGTTTCTAAATGGTTAGAAACATAACGTTCGGTATAATCGGCAGCTCGAATACCCCGACCTACTCCACCTCTAATCACAAACTTATGATATATATAGGATATATTTAATTGCGGACTAACCTCAAAATCGTAGGTATCATCGTAATCTCCACGCACGCTCAAAATAGAGGTGAAGTTCTTAATACTTTGATTAATCCATTGCCCATACACACCCGCATGAAAATTTTCATGATTCCCTCTATCATTACTTTCAATAGATCTTGTATCCAACTGAGTACCATATACCCATTTATTCTTTGCGTTCATTTCGAACGTTTGATTGAATTGAAAGAGTCCAAAATGAGTCGTATGCTCATTTTTGGCAAATAACGGATTGAAAATAAACGCATCTGTACTACCACGGTATGCTACATCAATATCCGTCATAAACTTCCCGTTCTTTCCCGAAAATTTTAAATCGTTAAAAAAAACAGATGTATTTTCTACGGATTCATCATACACACTTGCGGTATAAAAGTACTTCCCTGCAAAACTTCGTTGGTCATAAGAAGAACGAAGGTTTACCTTCCAATTCCGCCCTAGTTCTCGTCCTAACGAGCCTGAAAATGTATGTGTTTCAAACCACGTATTATACATTTCCGGAGCCGAAGCTACCTTCCCATAATTTGGATTAACAAACTGTTGTCCATCCGATTGATTAGACTGTACCCCTAAAGAAAACCGCCATTTTTTGGACTTTCCTAACATACTAATATCTGAGCCTAAATATCCATAAGACCCCACCTTTAAATTGGCAATTACATTCAAGTCCGTCTGGATGGGTTCCTCTTTAGTAATGAAGTTAATCACTCCACCAACCGCATCAGCACCATAAATAGACGAGGCGGTTCCCTTGGTAATTTCTACTTTTTCAATTTCGGATAAAACCACCGGAACATACCCATTAAAATGTCCGGTTAACGGGTCATTTACTCGAAC